>JASHZK010000211.1 GCA_030042575.1 Acidimicrobiales bacterium | reverse complement strand
CGGTCCAGCATGCGCACGATGACCATGAAGGTCACCAGCGTCCCCGTGAGCACGCCCACCACCACGGCACCCAAGGTTCGGCCGCCTGGGAGCACGGCCGCCAGGCTCACCAGGAGCAGGAAGAGGAGGATCAACCCGGCCCACTCCACGGCGGACAGGTTCTGGCCGGTGGCGGCCTCCATGAGCATGCGATCCTCGTTCATTGCGTTGCACTGGACGAGGAGCTCCTTGTAGGTGTGCTGCTGCTGGACGGTCTGGGGATCGAGGGCGTAGACGGCCTCGGTCAGGGCCATGAAGGAGGGCATGGCCCTGTGGTTGTCGACCAGTCGGAAATCGATCTGCTCGGTGAGATAACGGTCGATGAGCCGTCTGACGCGGTCGCGTTCGTCGTCGCCGAACACCTCGACCATCTGATAGATCGACAACAGGCAGGCGTGGCCCTCGGCCACCAGGTTCTGGACGATGGCCAGGCGGTCGCGCAGACGGGCGATGGTGAAACCGAGGAGGACGCCGAAGAGGAATGTGGTGACGCTCACCATGGCCACGTCGACCTCGATGTCGCCCCGCTTGGGACCGACCAGCAGCGAGACGCCGGTGACGATCAAGCCGGAGAGAAGGGCCGGCCAGACCACAGCCTCGCCGTCGACCAGTGCTCTCCACGCGCCGCGGACCGGATGTCTTGGGTTCGGGGGCGCAACGAGCGCCTCGTGACCTGCCCGGCCGTTGCTCTTGAGGTCCTCCTTCATCCCGATGACTCTATAGACCGCACCTTTTCGGGCAGGGTGAACTTCTCGCCACGTCGCTCACTATGGTGCCCCGGTGGCCTCGGTGACGATGCCCGGGCTTCTCGCCGACTTGGCCGACGAGCACGCCGATCTCGACGTCGTCCTGCGGGCCGTGGACGGGGAGGGCTGGGACACGCCGACGCCGGCCCCGGGATGGGCCGTGCGGGACCAGATCAGCCACCTCGCCTTCTTCGACGAGGCGGCCTCCACGGCCATCGCCCAGCCCCATCGCTTCTCCGCCGGCGCCGAGGCGGTCCTCGCTGCCGCCGGCCGGGGCGACGACCCGATGGCCGAGCACCTCCGGAGGGGCCGGGCCATGGCCGGCCCCGAGCTCCTGCACTGGTGGCGCTCGGCTCGGGCCGGGCTCGTCGAGGCCGCCTCCGCTCTGCCCCGGGGCGCTCGAGTGCCCTGGTACGGGCCGTCTATGAGCGCGGCGTCCTTCGTCTCCGCCCGCCTCATGGAGACGTGGGCCCACGGCCAGGACGTGGCCGACGCCGTGGGGGTCCGGCCACAGCCGACCTCACGCCTGCGCCACGTGGCGCAGATCGGGGTGCGGGCCCGGCCCTTCTCCTTCGCCGTGCACGGGCTCGAGCCTCCCCGGGGCGCCGTACGGGTGGAGCTCGAAGGTCCCGGCGGTGATCGGTGGTACTGGAACGAGGAGGCGGTGGACGAGGAGGTGCGCGGCCTCGGACTCGACTTCTGCTTGGTGGTGACCCAGCGCCGCCATCTGGCCGACACCGGGTTGGTCGTCAAGGGCGAGGTGGCCCGGCAGTGGATGGCGGTCGCTCAGGCCTTCGCCGGACCCCCGGGTGCCGGGTGTCAGCCGACGACGGCCGGCTGAGTCGGCGATCCCTCCCCGGTCTCCTCGCTGGTGGCGTCGGAGAGGGGCTCTTCGGGGGGCCGTCGTCGCCACAGCCAGCCCATCATGACCAGCCCGCCCCCGAACATGGCCAATCCCGCCGCCTGCACCAGCAGCGGCCCGATGCTGCTCTCGGACTGCGTCGAGCCCACCTGCGCCGCCAGTCCCAGGAAGAAGTGCTCCTCGAAGAAACGGGCCAGTCCCCACAGGCTGGCCGCCGCCCACAGGACGAAGCCCGTGGGCCGACGGGCCAGACGGTGTTCGAGGAGCAGGAGCACCCCGTAGATGACAAAGCAGTCGATGGCCTGGATGATCGGTACCGGCACCCGGCGGCCGACCTCGCCCGCGTAGTACATCCCGTACCAGGCGCGGGTGGGGGCGCCCCCGCCCGCCACCATGAGCTGGGGGCCGAGCAGCCGGCCCAACCCCCAGGCGGCCACCAGCACCGGGGCCACCACGTCCAGGGCGGTCATGAGCCGCAGCTGCGGGTATCGCCGGTGGGCCAGCACCAGGCCGGTGGGTACGCCCAGCAGGAGCCCGCCGAAGGACGACAGGCCCCCGTGCCACACGTCGAGGATCTGGCCGGGGTTGGCCGAGTAGTAGGAGAGGTTGGCCAGCACGTGCATGGCCCGAGCACCCACGATCGAGGCCACCACCACCCACACGAACACGCCGGTGAGCCATTCGGTGGCGTATCCCCGGGCCCGCAGCCGGCGGTCGAAATACCGGTAGGCGAACCAGAAGGTGATGGCCAACCCGATGCCGTAGGTGTGGATCACCAACGGCCCGATGTGGAACGACACCGGAATCGGCTTCACGGCTTTCCTCGACAGGTGGCAGGCCCCGGCGGCACGCTTCGTCCAGGCTATCGCCCGGGGGCGCGGGGGCCCCGCCGGCCGGTCGGTGAGGCGAGCCGTGGTAGACCCTGCCCGTGACGGAGTTGCTCGGGGGCAAAGTGGCCGTGGTCACGGGGGCGGCCTCGGGCATCGGGTTGGCCGCCGCCCGTCGCCTGGCCTCGTTGGGGGCCACCGTGCTGGCGGTCGACATCGACGGCGACGGGGCCGAACGGGCCGCCAAGGAGCTGGGCGGACGGTGGCACCGGGCCGACGTCAGCCACTCGGAGTCCTGGGAGAGGATCGCCTTCGCCGCCGCCGAGCTGGGGGGGACCGACGTCGCTTTCCTGAACGCCGGGGTGACCACCGGCCAACAGGACATCACCGCGCTGTCCGACGACGAGTACCGGAGGATCATGGGGGTCAACGTCGACGGCGTCGTCTTCGGGGTGCGCGCCCTGGTGCCGCAGATGGCGGCCAAAGGTGGCGGCGCCGTGGTGGCCACGTCGTCGCTGGCCGGGCTCATCGCCTTCCCCGGCGACCCGATCTACACCTCGACCAAGCACGCCGTGGTCGGCTTGATCCGGGCCCTCGCCCCTCGCCTGGCCGAGCAGCACGTCACCGTCAACGCCGTGTGCCCCAGCCTGGTGGACACACCGCTCATCGACGGGGAGATCCGCGACGAGCTGGCCCGGGCCGGCTTCCCCCTCATCGCCCCCGAAGCGGTGGCCCGAGCCGTGGAGCAGTGCGTCACGGGGGTCGAGACCGGCCAGGCCGTCTTCGTCCAGCTCGGGTGGCCGCCCACCGCCTATCGCTTCGGCCACCCTCCCGGCCCCCGCATCGAGGAGGCACAGGGCAAGGTGCCGCCCGGCTGGCTGGCCGAGCAGCCCTCCTGAGCGCTCGCCGCCACCGTCGCTCGGGCCGGTAGCGTCCGGAGCCGAAGTGCATCCCATCGAGCGCCTCCGGTTCGTGGCCCGGGCCGGCTGGGGCGGGCCGGCCGAGCTCGGGGTGGAGGCCGCCTACGCCCTGGCCGAGCTGGCCCAGCGAGAACCGGCCGCCGTGGTGCCGGCCTGTCGCCGTCTCCTCGAGCGCAATCCCGCCTGCGGTCCGTTGTGGTGGGTGTCGGCGCGCCTGCTGTGTGCCGGTGACCCCATGGCCGAGGCCGAGTGGTGCGCCCGGGCCCTGGAGGATGACGCAACCGAGGAGCGACTGGAGGCCGCCCTGTCGGGTCGCCGGGCCGTTCGCCACGGCGGCGTGGCCGAGGTGGCGTCGGCCGAAGTGGTGCTGGTTCCCAGCGACGCCTTGGGTCCGGGCGCCATGGTGGTCGACGGCGACGACCGGGGTGTGCTCGAGGCGGCTCGCGCCGCCGAGGTGGAGATCTGGGTGGTCGCCGGCGCCGGCCGAGTGTTGCCGGCTCGCCTGTGGCAGGCGCTGCGGACACGACTCAACCTCCCCGCCCCTGGCGCCCGCACTGCCGTCTCCGCCTATTTCGATCACCGCCCGGCCTCGTCGGTGGTGGTCGATCTGCACGGCATCTCGCGCCTGGCCACGACGAATGGCGTCACCGAGATCGAAGGGGCGTTGTCGGGTTGTGACTGTCCCGAGCCGGCGGAGCTGTTGGTCGCTTGGTGAGGGCGGCGGTGACGCTGATCGATGACATAGTCTCCGGGCCCAGGCGGCGCGGACCACGGGGGGCTTTTCATGGGTGAGCACGTCGAATTCCCGAGCAACGGCACCACCGGTGGCGGCTACCTGGCCGTTCCCTCTTCGGGCTCGGGACCGGGCGTGGTGGTGGTCCAGGAGTGGTGGGGACTCGTGCCCCACATCGAGAGCGTGGCCGACCGGCTGGCGGGAGCCGGCTTCGTGGCCCTGGCTCCCGACCTGTACCACGGCACCAAGGTCGCCGTGACCGAGCCCGACGAAGCCGGGAAGCAGATGATGGCGCTCAAGCTCGACCAGGCGGCCAAGGACCTCTCGGGGGCGGTGGACGAGCTCCGCCGCCGGTCTTCCACCGACGCCGTGGGCGTGATCGGGTTCTGCATGGGTGGCGGCCTGGCCATGATGCTCGCCACCCAGCGCCCCGACACCGTCAAGGCCTGCGTGTCCTTCTACGGCGCCATCCCCTGGCCCGACGCCCAGCCCGATTATTCGCGGCTCGGTTGTCCCGTGCTCGTCCATGTGGCCGATGGCGACGAATGGTTCTCGCCCGACACGGCCAAGGCTCTCGAGCAGCAGCTGGCCCAGCTCGGCAAGCAGGCACGTTTCCACGTCTACGCCGACGCCGAGCACGCTTTTTTCAACGACGAGCGCCTTGAGGTCTACAACCCGGCTGCCGCCGAGCTGGCCTGGGAACGGACGCTCGACTTCCTCCGTTCCCAGCTCGGGTGAGCAGCGACCTGACCGGGCCGGGCGGTTGCGTCGGCCGCTACCTGGAGCTCGGGCTGGCCCTCGGTCGCCACGTCGACGGACTGGTGGACAGCTACTACGGCCCGGCGGCGCTCTCGGCGCGGGTGACGGCCGAGCCCATGCGGCCTCCCCGGCAACTGGCCCAGCAGGCCCGCCGGCTGCTGGCCGACCTCGAGGCCGGTTCCCCCCTGGACGACTTCGGCGGTGACGACCCGGCTCGCCGTGCCTGGTTGCGAGCCCAGGTGCGCGGCCTGCTCACCACTTGCCGGCGCCTGGCCGGAGACGAGGTCTCCTACCTCGACGAAGTCGAGCAGTGCTACGGCGTCCGGCCCGGTGCCGTGCCCGAGGAGGTCATCGACAGCGCGCACCGCCGCTTGCAGGAGGTGCTGCCGGGCGACGGCCCGCTGCCGGACCGTCTCATTGCCTGGCGGGAGTCGCAGGCGGTGGCGCCTGGCCTTCTTCCTTCGGCCATCTCGTCGCTGGCCGAGGACTTCCGAGAGCGCACCGCCGGACTGTTCGGACTGCCCGAAGGCGAGCACATCGACTTCCAGTTGGTGTCCGATCGCCCGTGGTCGGGGTTCAACACGTATCTGGGCGGGCTGTGCTCGCGCGTCGACATCAGCACCGATCTTCCCGTGCTGTCGATCTCACTGGCCCACCTTGTGGCCCACGAGGCCTACCCCGGTCACCACACCGAGCACGCTCGCAAAGAGGCGGGACTGGTCCGTGAGCGGCGCCGGCTCGAAGAGACCATCTTCCTGGTGGGCACGCCGCAGTGTCTGATGGCCGAGGGCCTCGCCGATCTCGGGCTCGAGGTGATCGTGGGACGCCGGCCCGAACAGGTCGTGGCCGAGCACCTGCGCCCGCTGGGCATCCGCTACGACGCCGAGGTGGTGGCCGGCGTCTCGGAAGCCTCCGAGGCGCTGTCGGGGGTGAGAGCAAACGCCGCCCTTCGACTACACGCCGAGGGAGCGGATCCGGACTCGGTGGTCGACGACCTGGCCCGCTGGGCCATCCTTCCCAGGGCCCGGGCGGCCAAGGGGGTGGAGTTCCTCATGCACCCCACGTGGCGCGCCTACATCTTCTGCTACACCGAGGGTCTGCGCCTGTGCCGGCAGTTCTTCTCCGGCCAGCCGTCCTCTTTCGAGCGGCTCATCACCGAGCAGCTCACTCCGGCCGACATCGGCGCCTGATCGCTCTCGACCAGAGGTCTCCCCCCGTTCGCGGGCGCACCGGTAGCATTTCGGCCATGTCCGAACGCAGTCGAGCTCTGCCCCGCCGTTCGTGTTTCTCCACCCCCGGCTCCAACGAACGGTTCCTGGAGAAGGCGCCCACCGTCCCCGCCGACATGTCCTTCTTGGACTTGGAAGACTCGGTGGCCCCACTGGAGAAAGAGGCGGCGCGTGCCAAGGTGGTCGAAGCCGTTCGCAAGCACCCCTGGGACGACCGGGTGCTGTGTGTGCGCGTCAACGCCTGGGACAGCGAGTGGACCTACGGCGACGTCATCGAGGTGGTGGGCGAAGCCGGCGAGCGCCTGGACGAGGTCATGCTGCCCAAGGTCCAGAGCGCCGCCGAGGTGGTGGCCCTCGACCTGCTCCTCTCTCAAGTCGAGAAGCGTAGCGGGCTCCCTTTGAACCACATCGGCATCGAGGCCCAGATCGAGACCACCCGAGGACTCATCAACGTGGACGAGATCTGCGCCGCCTCTCCCCGGCTGGAGACCATCATCTTCGGCCCGGCCGACTTCGCCGCCTCCATGGAGATGCCGGTGCTCACCGGCGGCGTGCAGATCCCCGAGTACCCCGGTGACCATTTCAATTACGTCTTCTCCCGCATCCTCATGGCCGGGCGGGCCAATGGCCTGCAGGTGATCGACGGACCGTACTTGAAGGTGAAGGACATGGATGGGCTGCGCCAGTTCGCCCAGCGCACCAGGATCCTCGGCTACGACGGCAAGTGGGCCCTCACCCCCGACCAGGTCACTGTGTGCAACGAGGTCTACTCGCCCACCCAGGAGCAGTTCGACCGGGCCTGGGACATCCTCGATGCCTACGACAAGGCCACCCAGCACGAGCGCAAGGGGGCGGTGATGTTCGGCGACGAGATGATCGACGAGGCCAGCCGCAAGATGGCGAACAAGTTCGTGGCCCGGGGCGAGCGCGCCGGGTTGCGCCGATCGGCCGGCTAGACGAATGTCGTCGGTGGACGTCCAGCCGGAGACTCGGTCGGAGGAGTCGGTCCGGTCGTTGGCCGGCTCGAGCAGGGGACTCCACCGCCGGCGCCGGTCGCTGGCCGAGCTGCCCGACATCGTCCCCATGGCGGTGGTCGGCGCCGTGGGAGTCCTGGTCGTCTATCTGCGGTGCCCGGTCGACGTGCGCGCCCCCGAGCTCTACGGCGAGGACGGCCCCATCTGGTTCGCCCAGGCGTATGCCCACGGGGTGTTCGGACCTCTCTTCTCACCGGACGCCGGATACGTGCAGATCTTTCCTCGACTGGTGGCCGACCTCGGCCTGCTCGTCCCGCTCGTGCACCTGCCCCGGCTGTTCGTGACCTTCGCCGTCGGCGTCCAGGTGCTCCCGGCCTGTTTCCTCGTGAGCAGGCGCATGGCCAACGTCATCCCCTCGTTCTGGGTGCGGCTGGCGTTTGCCGCCGCCTATCTGTGCATCCCCAACTCCTTCGGGATCAACGCCGAGCTCACCAACGCCCAGTGGCACCTGGCGCTGCTGCTCTTCTTGGTGGTGGTGGCGGCCGACGGAGGCTGGCTGTGGCGCGTCTGCGACGGGGTGGTGCTCGTGCTCGGGGGCCTGACCGGGCCCTTCGTCCTCGCCCTGGCCCCCATCGCCGTCGTGGTGTACCTGGTGCGCCGGCGTCGGTGGTCGGCGGTGGTGGCGGCCCTCGTGGTGGCCGCCGCCGTGGTGCAGGCCGTGGCCTGGGTCACCACCCACAGCACCAGCGCCCGCGCCCACCTCGGCCCCCTGGGCGCCACCGGCTCGAGGTTGCTGCAGATCCTGGGCGGCGAGATCGTCGGGGGCACCGTCGTGGGGCCCCCCTTGACCCAGCCCGGCATCGACGGGCATCTGGTGCGTTGCAGCCTTCTTCTGGCCGCGGCCGCGGTCGTGGTGGCCCTGGCCATGTGGCGCGGGCCCCTGGAACTGCGGGCCCTCAACGTCTTCGCCGCCCTGGTTCTGTTGGCCAGCCTCCTGTCGCCCCAGGCCAGCGTCACCGGGGCGCAGTGGCAGACACTCGTCAACTCGGTGGCCGCCGGGGTCCGCTACTGGTTCCTTCCCACCTGCGCCCTGGTGGCCGACGTGATGTGGGCCGCCTGCCAGCTGTGGGGGAAGCGCAACCTGCGCCCGGTCGGTGTCGTCGGCCTCGTCTGCCTGGTGTGCGTGGCTGGCTTCGGCATGCGCAACAGCTTCACCTACGCGCCGATCAGTCCCCGGCCGGACTGGGTGGCCCAGGTCCACGCCTTCGACCGGCTCCCGGCCGGGCGCAGCTACACGTTCGAGGAGACGCCGGCCGGGTGGAGCTTCACCCTGACCAGGCGGTGACGACCGGCTCCCGGTGCCTGGCGCACCTCTTCACCTCGGGACGACCGACGAGGGACCGGTCAGTCGTCAGTCGAGGAAGACGGCCGCTTTCAACAGGTCGTGGCGGTGCAGCGAGAAGCGCACCATCACGCCGAGCGTCCTGAGGCCGTAGACGACGCTTTGCTCCAACGTGGTGGAAGAGGCGTCGTCGAAATAGCGCGTGGAAACGGGCACTTCGATGATCCGCATGCCGAAGGCCACCGCCTGGGCGATGACCTGGGTGTCGAAGGCGAAGTCGTTGGCGTTGCGGAGGAAGGGAACGGTCTCCAGGAATTTCCTGTTGTAGGCCCGGAAGCCCGTGTGCAGCTCCGAGAAGTGGGTTCCCAGAACGTAATTCTCGACCGTCGTCAGAAAGCGGTTGGCCACGATCTTGTAGACCGGCATACCCCCGGCGGCCGCCCCGCCCGGTCGCAGGAAGCGGGAACCCAGCACGAAGTCGGCATGGCCGTCGGCGATCGGCTTGATCAGCGAGGGGATGAGGGTGGCGTCGTACTGCCCGTCTGGGTGGAGCATCACCACGATGTCGGCACCCTGTCGGAGCGCCTCCAGGTAGCAGGTCTTCTGGTTGCCGCCGTAGCCCACGTTGTGGGGATGGCTGATGAACTCGATTCCCAGGTCCGTGGCCACGCCGGTGGTGTCGTCGTGGGAGTGGTCGTCCACCAGGATGACCTTGCTCACGCTGTCGCTGGGGATCAGCGAGAACGTGTCGGCCAGGGTCTTGGCCGCGTTGTAAGCGGGCATGACCACCATGACCATCGGGTACGTGGTAGGCGCACCCTTTGCGTCACTCGCCACCGTCCGCCGGACCTCCCGTTCGAGTGGATCGATCTCGGGCAGAGGTTAGCGGGATCCGACCCGGCCGGCTCGGATCCCAGTGGCGGTCTCCCTCGGCGTTCAGACCGGGCAGAAGCGGCGGCGATGGTCTGAAGACGTCCTTGCTCGAGGTCACGTCGCCTGTTCGACCAGGCGCCGGGCCACCACTTTCAGGGCCAGGGTCTCGTCGGCTCCCTCGAAGATGGACAGCACCCGGGCGTCGACGAAGTAGCGGCTCACGGCGAACTCCTCGGCGTAGCCCATGCCGCCGTGCACCTGCATGGCCTCGCGCGTCACCCACTCGGCGGCCCGGCACACATAGGCCTTGAGCATGGACGCCTCCAAGCCGCCGTCGCCCTCGGCCATGAGCCGGGCCACCTGGTAGGCGAATTGGCGGGTGGCCTGGATGGCCACCGCCATGCGGGTGAGCTTGGCCCGGGTCAGTTGGTAGTCGGCGATTCGCTGTCCGAACACCACCCGCTCCTCGGCGTAGGCCCGGGCCGCCTCGTAGGCGGCCTGCATCACCCCGAGGGCCCGGGCCGCCGTCTGCAGGCGCCCGTTCTCGAAGCCGGCCATCTGCAGGTAGAAGCCCCGGCCCAGCCCCTGTTGCCCACCCACCAGGTTGGCGTCGGGTACGAACCAGTTCTCGAAAGCGATCTCGTAGGAGTGCATGCCGCGGTAGCCCAGGGTGTCGATGGGCCGGCCCTCCATGCGCCCGGCCGGGCCCGCTCCGCCCGTGGTGGCGGGATCCTGGGACAAGACGAATCCCTTTCCGTCGCAGCGCTCCTTCTCGACCACGAACAACGACAGGCCGCGATGGGCCTTGGCCCGGTCGGGGTCGGTGCGGGCCAAGAGCATGATCAGCTCGGCGCGCGCCGCAAAGGTGCACCACGTCTTCACCCCGTTGATCAGCCAACCACCATCGGTGGCGTGAGCGGCGGTGACGATGTTGGCCACGTCCGAGCCGAAGTCGGGCTCGGTGACCGCCACCGCGTTCATGACCCGACCGGAGGCCAGCGCCGGGAGCCAGCGCTGCTTCTGCTCCTCGGTGCCGCCGGCCAAAAGGGCCCGGGAGAGGATCTCGGGCCGGGTGATGAGCGACCCCCCCGCTCCCAGCGAGCCCCACGAGAGCTCCTCGGTGGCCACCACCATGCCCAGGTAGTCGCTGTCGCCTCCCGAGGCGAAGCCGCCGTAGGGCTCGGGAATCGACAGCCCCAGTGCCCCCATCTCGGCCAGTCCGCTGATGATCTCCTCGGGGATGTCGGCGTTGGACCGGTGGATGTGCTCGGCCCGCGGCCGCAGCTGTTCCTCGGCGAAGCGGTGGAAGCTCTCGCGCACCAAGTCGAAGTCGGGGTCGAGATGGCGCCGGCCTTCGTGGCCGTACATGGCGGCGAGGGTCTCGGGGCGCCGCCACGTGGTGACGACGTGGGCGGCCGGGTCCAGCCATCGGGGATCGACCCCCCAGGCCTCTTCGCGTCCCACGACGCGCCCGGCCAGCTCGGCCACGGCGTCGGCCACGAAGGCGCAGGCGATGGCCGCCTCCTCGTTGCCGCGTCCCCCGTAGTCGACGACGGCGTCGGCGGTGCGCACGGCGGCGGCGGCGTGGGCCACGTCGTAGGCCAGCACCTGGGCGTCGTCCAGGTCGCCGGAGGCGGCCAGGTTCCGGGCCGCCGCCCGCACCACTCGTGCCGCCAGCTCCACGGCACCGGAGGCGGCTTCCAGCTCCGGCTCGGGGACCTCGGTCACCCTCCTCCTTCCCTGCGCCCCACCACCGTGACCAAGGGGGGCAACACCACAGGATCCTCACCAGGATGGATGCCGGTCAGGTGGGCCAGATAGTCGGCCACCGGTCCCGGGCCGGCACCGGCCGGGGCCTCGGCCCAGGCGTCGACGATGTCGAGCCCGGCCCCTCGCACCAGCGCCGGCAGGATGGCTCCCACATCGGGATGTCGGGCGTCGGGCATCGACAAGGCGCGGCCGCCCACCCGACCGGCGGAGGTGATCGGCTCCTGAGCCACCAGATAGCCGCCGGGGCGGACCACGGTGGCCATGCGCCGGACGACCGCCGCCGGGTCGACGACGTGCATGAGCAGGAAGCGGCAGAAGGCCAGCTCGACCTGTTCGGGCAGGACCAGGTCCTCGGCCGCCTGGGTGATGGCCAGCACCTGGCTGAAGGCGGCGGCGGCGGCCGCCGCCTCGTCGCGGGCCGTGGGGTCGCTGTCCACGGCGTAGACGCGCCCGGGACGTCCGACGATCTCGGCCAGGGCGACCGACACGTCCCCGCCCCCGGCACCCACGTCCACGCAGCGCCAGCCCGATCCGATGCCGAGCCGCTCCAGGGCGGTGGCCAGGGGGCGGCGGTACACGTCGTCGCGCAGGGCGTCGGGCACCCCGACGAAGCTACTTGCTCACCTCTGTATCCCTGTAGGGTCGCCGGGGGATGAAGGTGACCATGCTGTTGTGCGACTCGGCCCAGGTGGCCGACGGGAAGCTGTTCGTGCTCGGTGGCGGTTGGTCCCTCACGGGCCCCGACCCCATGCCCTCGGCCATCGCCATGAAGATCGACGTCGGCTGGTACGAGGCCGACCAGGCCCACCACTGGGAGCTGTACCTGGAGGACGCCGACGGGCGGCCGGTCATGATCGAGGGTCCGGAGGGTTCCCAGCCGGTGGAGGTCCGGGGCGAGTTCAACGTCGCCCGGCCCCAGACCGTGCCCG
This sequence comes from Acidimicrobiales bacterium, assembly GCA_030042575.1. Lineage (GTDB taxonomy): Bacteria > Actinomycetota > Acidimicrobiia > Acidimicrobiales > UBA8190 > UBA8190. The sequence goes on along the minus strand of JASHZK010000211.1, from coordinate 348 downwards.
AGGGGACTCCCATCGACGTGGCGCTGGCCGTGAACATCGGCCCCCTGCCCCTGACGCCGGGGAACCGTTACGCCTGGCGGCTCACCATCGACGGCAACACCGACGAGCAATGGGCGCTGGGCTTCACCACCCGCCCCCAGCCCGTGTGAAGGTTGGACGCCGGCGCTGCGGGCCGACTACACCGGCGGTCATGACCACCTACGACCGTCCTTTCGGCCGGTACTTCGAGGACTTCGAGCCCGGCGACGTCTACCGGCACTGGCCGGGCAAGACCATCACCGAGTTCGACGACCATCTCTTCTGCATGATGACCATGAACCACCACCCGTTGCACGTAGATGCGTGGTT
>JASHZK010000210.1 GCA_030042575.1 Acidimicrobiales bacterium | reverse complement strand
GCCACGGCGGTGATGGAGGTGGCGCTGGCCACGGTGAAGGAGCTGGCCGAGCTGGTGCCGAAGTCGACGGCGGTGGCCCCGCTCAGTCCTGTCCCGGTGACGGTGACCGACGTCCCCCCGCCGACCGACCCCGACGAAGGCGACACCGAGCTCACCGTGGGGGCGGGCGGGTCCGACGAGGACACGGTGCCGGGGGCGTAGGCCTCCAAGGCGTAGACGGTCGGGGTCTGGGGATAGGTGCTCGACCAGAACCACGGTGCCAGCCCTCCGGCCAACGACGTGTAGTCCGAGGCCTGGACGACCAGGCGCACCCCGGTGGCCGTGGCCGCGGGGAACTGCACGAGCTGCATGCGTCCGAAGAACTGGTTGGTGACGGTGCCCACCGTCGTCCAGGTCCCGGCTTCGTCGAGCTGGATCTCGTAGTCGCGCAGTCCCGGTAGGACGCTGCCCAGGGAGCTAGTGGCCACGATCACCCGGTCGACGGACTTCGAAGAGGGGAAGGTCTCGGTGACGGTCGGAGAGGAATCGGTGCTCGACGCCATCCAGCCGCCGTACAGGGCGCCTTGGTCGTTGGTGGTGTCGGGGACGGTGGCCCCTTCGAAGGTGGTGGAGCGGTTGACGGCGCCGGGCGAGCCACTCGAGGTCGACGAGGCGGTCACCGTCACTCCGCTGGCCAGGGCCAGGTCCGACCCGAAGCTCTCGGTGGGCGACACGGCCAGGGTGTCGCCGGCGGGCACCTCCAGGTAGACCGGTGCGCCCGACAGTTGCAGCGGGGTCTCCGATCCGGCCGAGACGCTCAAGGAGCCGGACTGGCCGAGCACGCCGACGGTGGGGACGTCGACCGTCCCCGAGCCGGCCGACAGCGTCACCTGGGCCGACACGGTGAGGTCGTCGGTCCAAAGGGCCAGGACGTCACCGCTCGCCCCCGGGCCGGGGCCGAAGAGCATGCCGTATCCCGAGGGGATGCCGGTGGAGACCATTCCCAAATAGGGTCGGTTGCCCAGGAGGTTCGACGCCGTCATGAGGGCGATGCCGGCGGGCTTCACGTAGTCGTCCTCGGAGTCGGCCTGGATGAGCGAGTACGACTCACCCTCGCCGTTGAAGCCGCCCTCGGTGATGTAGTAGTTCCACTTGGTGATCCCGAAGGACCTGTTCCACATCCATGCCCTTGCCGCGTAGTCGCCCACTTCCCAGAACGAGGCGTACCCGTCGGACCACAACCCCTGTTCGGTGTCCCAGATCTGGTCCGACCCCACGCCGTACTGGGACATGAGGCTCTCGAGCTGGCTCAAGAACTCGGGCACTCCCTCCTCCTCGTAGGAGGCGTCGTAGCCGGTGTAGGGGTGGATGCCCACGATGTTCATGTAGGAGAAGCCGCCGCTCTCGGCGATCTGCTCCCAGTAGGTGAGGTCCGGTCCGCACACCGTCCCCCCGATCACCTGGTCGTCGTGCCCGTCGGCGGCGTTGGCCGCCTGGATGCCTTGGTAGAAGGGCTCGAGGACGTCCGTCACGTAGGAGGAGGCCGAGCCCCAGGTGTTGTTGGGTTCGTCCCAGACCTCGAAGTCGGTGAGGTCGGGCGCCGAGGAGGCGAAGTGCTCGGCGATGGCCTCGATGTCCTGCTCCCACAAGCCGTTGCCGTAGTCCACCACCGCGGTGTCGGTGCCGTCGCCTTGGCCCACCTGGACCTCGAAGCCCACCCCCAGGGTCAGGGCCTCGGCGGCGGCCTCTTCGGTCACGGGGTCGTACGAGCCGTAGGTGAGGGCGCCGGGTCCGCAGTCGGCCACGGTCACGTCGCTCGAGTTGCAGTCGGGCAGAAGGCTGTTCATGTCCAGCTGCTCTCGGAACAGGCCGGTGCCCATCTCGGCCGCCAGCTCCACCCCCCGTACCGCTGACGGCCCGTTGTAGTTCTCACCGGAGGACAGGGTCGAGAAGTCGAGTGTGTCGCCGGTCATGCCCACCGAGTAGGTGAGACAGGTGGATCCCACGGTGGCGTCGGTGGAGGTGTCGGTGAGGGCGGCGTTCACCATGTAGACGCCGGGGCCCTGGTCGGCGCCGGGGACGGTCAAGGGGATGTTCAACGTGCCCGAGGACGAGGTGGCGTCGGTCAAGGGAACGGTGGTGGCCGCCGGCCAGGTGTCCGTGGTGGCCTCGTTCTCGTCGGCGATCTGGTAGCTGAGCGAGATGTCGTCCTCCTCCGCCTTCCACCAGGGGTCGAAGCTGGCGGTGACCGAAGGGGTGGACCCGACCGGGAAGTAGTTGGCCGTCTCAGGGGTGTACAGCCCCGCTCCGATGCCGAGGGCGTCGCCCAGCCCCTGCTCGGGGGGCTGGGACTCGGCCACCAGGTCGGCCAGGTCGGCCTCGGAGATGGAGTCGACATCGCCGCTGGCGTCGAGGTAGTAGACGGTGGTGCCCACCACCTGCATGCTGGCGTTCCCCTGCCAGTTGTAGGGGAGGTTCAAGGTGCTGTCGGAGGCCGAGCCCAGGTAGAAGCCCTGGGTGGTGAAGGCGTCGATGCCTTGGCTCTGGTCGGCCACGTAGATGGTCGATCCGATCTGCACCGCCTCGGTGGCCGAGTAGAAGTGGAAGGCGTTGCCGGCGGCGCTTTCGTCACCGCCGTCGACCGAATCACCGAAGTAGGCCGTCTCGGCTCCCGAGGAGTCGTATTCATAGACGTAGTCCCCGTCGTCCACTGTGAGGCCCCCGCCCGGCGCGTAGTCGATGTAGTAGTCGCCGTAGTTGTCCCCCGCCACGGGGTCGGCGGCGACGGGCTCGGTCCCGTCGGTGTCCAACGTGCCCGACTCGCTCACGAGGATCCCGTCGGTGCCCTCGAGGACGACGCCGATCACGGGGTTCCCGGCGCTGTCGGTCCACAAGAAGTCTCCCTCGGCCGTGGCCGGAAGGTCGTAGCTCCACAGCTTGGTGCCGGAGGGGGAGAACTTGTACAAGGTGTTGTTCGGGCCCAGCACGTACACGTCGCCCGAGCTGTCGACCACCAGGTTGTTCTCGCTCCCCGAGAAGGGAAGCGAGAAGGAGGAGACGAGCGTGCCCGACGTGGTGTACTGCTTGATGGAGTCGTTGCCCGAGAGGATGTAGAGGTCGCCGTTGGCCGCCTGCATGGTCGTGGCCGATTTGCCCGAGACCAGGGTGGTGGTCGGGTCAGAGGGGGCAGCCGTGGTGGACTCGGTGATCGACGAGGTGTTGGAGACGCCGCACAGGCTGGTGGCCGGGGTGCTGGTGGAGGTGGCGCCCACCTGCGTCCTCCACAAGGTGAGATACAACCCGGCGGCGGCGATGGTCACCGCGGCCACCAGCCGGAGTACCGACGGCACATGCCGCGGCGAATACACAGCCTCCACCAATGACTCCCCTCGCCGTGGTTGGCGCCGCTTCTTCGGGAGTCACGATCGACACAACGGTGGAGATTCTGGAACACCGACTACACAACATGCACCGGCCACTGTCACACCGATCGCTCCACTCGGTCGGCGTCCGGCCGTGAAAGCCCTGGTCGGGGCCGGGCGCCTTCGGGTGGGCGCCGGCGAGGCGGGACGGTCAGACGGGCACGTACGGTGAGGACCGCTCAGGGGCGCCGGCCCACGGCGACGGTGCAGGGGCCCAGGCTCGGCCGGATCCGGGCCAGGCGATCGAGCCCCATCTTGGCCACGCGGGCCGGTGAGCTGACGTTGCCCACGTCGATGTTGAAGTGACGGGACGTCAGCAATTCCACCACGAAACCCGATTGTTCGAGGAGAGCGCGGATCTCCTCCACCGTGTACTCCCGGGCGTGCCTGGCGTAGACAAGACCGCCGATCCAGTCTCCGAGGGGTGATGCCACGTTCTGGCCCGCCAGCAGGCGGAAGCGGTTGATCAGGTAGGCAGCGTTGGGCGTGGTCAAGCAGAGGATGCCGCCCGGCTTCAGTATGCGCCAGGCCTCTTTGAGCGATCGGATGGGATAGTCGCGAAGGTGCTCGAAGACCTCGGTGAAGACCACGGCGTCGAACTCCGTGTCGCCCAGCGGGTAGGGGGCTTGCTCCAGGTCCCACTCGACGAGCTGCACTCCGGCATCCCGGAACATGGCGCGCATGCGCCCTTCGGCTGCGTCCGCCCACTCGTCGGGGGCCTGACCGAGGTCGACGGCCACGGCCGAGTAGCCGGCCCGGCTCAGCGCCACGATCTGGTCGCCCGGAGCGGCGCCCAGCTCGACGATGCGCGCCGGCGGAGGGCACCGTTGGAGGAGCAACCGGCGGATGAACCGATAACGCGTCTGCGCCTCGACGGCCAGCCCCCCGGCCTGGGCCCGGCCCGGGTCCGGCGGTGCCGGGCCCTCCGTCACGTTGCTGTCGCCTGTCACGACCGGATCCTCCCTGGGGCGACGGTCAGATGTAGTCCGCGAATCCGCGTTCGAATTGCTCGAAGAGCATGGCCCCGATCAGGAAGACGGCCAGCGGAACCACCAGGGACAGGGCCACGAGCAAGGTGGACGGAGCGGGGGTACCGATGAGGGACCAGCGAAGCTCTTCGAAGATCCATGTCAGGGGATTGACCAGGTAGAAGATTCGGTAGTGCGTGGGCACGGCGTAGGCGATGGGGCTGGCGAACACAAGGATACCGAGGGCGAAGGGAACGATGTACTGGATATCGCGGTAGTTCACCATGAGAGCCGAGGCGATGAGCGTTATGCCACTGGCGAACATGAAGGTGACCAGGATCCACACGGGCAGCAGGATGAGCGAGACGTTGGGGACGATGCCGTAGTAGGCCATGATCCCGGCCATGAACACCAGAGACACGAGCATGTCCAACGACGCAGAGCCGCAGGTCGACAAGGGTACGAGCATTCGGGGAAAGTAGACCTTCGAGACGAGATCTCGGTTTCGAACCAGCGAAGAGGATCCCGACGTCGACACGGTGCTGAAGGCGTTCCAGGCGAGCATGGCCGGGAAGGTGAAAGCGAAGGCCGGCACGCTGGACGTCGGGAGCTTGGCTACGCCGTGGAACACGAAAGTCAGTACCAAGGCACCGAGCAACGGTTGCAACACGACCCAGATGACGCCGAGGGCGGTCTGGCGGTAGCGAAGCGTGATGTCACGGGCGGCGAATCTGAGGAACACCTCCCGTGCCTCCCACAGACGTCCGATGTGGGGGAGCGGGAAGCGCCGGGGGGGGGTGATGACGACACGACGGTGTCCACCCGACGGTCCGCCGCCGACGTGGGGCGCCCGGGGGGACGACCGAAGCACGGCGCCGTCGCTCACCGCACTGCCGGCGTGGCGGGGGACGGAGGGTTCAACCACGCTCGTAGGTGAAGTCGGCCAGCGCCACTCCGACACTGGTGGCCCAGCGACTGGTGGCGACAGGGTAGGGCAGCACGGACAGCACTTGGAACGAACAGCAGGCGCTCCATTCGTCCACCAGGTCGGCACCACGCAGGACCATGTCGACCGAGTACGTTCCCGGCTTCAGCCAGGGGGTACGCAGGCTCATCACGGCCTTGACGGACTCAGAGGGTTTGATCCAGAAGTCGATGAGCCTGGAGTCGCACAAGACGACGGGCATGCGGTTCTCGTCGTTGATCACGCAGATCACGCACAGCCGCTCGGTCAACCCCGGACTCACGTTGACGCTGAAGGATATGACCTTCTCCTCGGCGGCGTCGTAGGCGTTCTTGTCCGGTGTCACCTGCCCGAAGCGGGCTGTTCCGACACCGGGGCGCATGGCTGCCTCGAGCGATTCCTGGGTGGGCACCTCGAAACTCCTCTTGTACACGTCGAGTACCTCGGCCACGCCGCCCTCGTACTGCAAGCGGCCCCTTTCGAGGTACAGGGCGCAGGTGGCCAGACTGGTCACCGTCTGTATCTGATGGCTCACCAGGAAGACGAGACGCCCGCTTTGGGCGACCTCTCGCATCTTGCGTTGGCACTTGGCCTGGAATTCGGCGTCTCCCACGGCCAGCACCTCGTCAACGGCCAGAATCTCGCTCTCCAGGTGGGCGGCCACCCCGAAGGCCAGGCGGATGTACATCCCGGTGCTGAAGCGCTTCACCTGCGTGTCCAGGAATTTGGCCACCCCGGCGAACTCGACCATCTCGTCGAAGCGACGATCGATCTCCTTCTTGCGCATACCGAGCAACGTGCCGTTCAGATAGACGTTCTCGCGTCCGGTCAGCTCGGGGTGGAAGCCGGTGCCCACCTCGAGCAAGCTTCCCACTCGGCCGCCGAGCTCCACTCGGCCGGCGGTGGGGGCCGTGATCCGGGTGAGAATCTTGAGCAATGTGCTCTTCCCGGCCCCGTTGCGGCCGACGATACCGACAATTTGACCCCAGGAGACGGCGAAGCTGACATCGTCCAGTGCCTTGAGCCGGACCCGCGCCGGCCGACGCAAAGGGTGACGGACGCGGCGGAGAACAGCTTCGGCGGTGGTCACCGGCCTCTGATCGACGTCGAGGATCCGGTACGTCTTCGAGAGACGGGAGACCGATACTGCGGCGTCGGAGCTCACGATGACCACATGTTAGGACGGAGCCTGGCGAAGTCCCCGTGACCGAACAGACGGAAGGAGACCACCCGATTATCACTCAGGGTAAGGTATACTCGCTCGGAGTGACCGGAGTTGCTGAGGATGTGGCGGGTGGTACCGGTCTCCGTGCCGTCGAGCGGTGCGACGCCGAGGTCCGGGTGGGCTTGGACCTCATGGAGGTCGCCCAAGTGGAGCAGGCGGTGACGAAGTTCGGCGAACGGTACCTGCAACGCGTGTTCACCCCGCACGAACTGGGCTGCTGCCAGGGCGAGCCCTCGGCCAGGGCGGCCGGGCTCGCCAGCCGTTTTGCCGCCAAAGAAGCGGTTATGAAGGTTCTCCGACCCTTGGAAGAGGGTCTCGACTGGAGGTCGATCGAGGTTCGGCGTCACCGGGGGGGATGGTGCGACCTCAACCTGGGCGGCCAGGCCGGGCGTCTGGCCGCCCGAGCAGGGGTCCAGAAGCTGGCGTTGAGCATGAGCCACGAAGCAGGCATGGCCGGTGCCGTCGTCGTGGCGCTGTGCGGTTCGCCATAGAGCCTTCCGGAGGTCGGAGTGGAGGACCAGATCCGAGGGATTCTCTCTGAGCATGCCCGCCTGCCAATGGCGGTGGAGACGCTCAGTGACGACGCCGATCTCTACCAGGCCGGCATGACCTCGCACGCCAGTGTCAGCGTCATGCTGGCGCTCGAGGACACTTTCGATGTCGAGTTCCCCGAGCGTCTCCTGCGCAAGTCGACCTTCGAGTCGGTCACGGCCATCAAAGCGGCCCTGACCGAGTTGACGGCTGAAGCAGTCAGGTGACCTATGGGCTCTGACGGGCAGGAGACGACGGAGCTGGCCTTCGCCGTGGCCCGGGTGGCCAGCCAGGTGGCCGAGCCCGTCGCCGGCGAAGTGGATCGCCAGGCTCGGTTCCCCGCCGAAGCCTTGGAGGCCCTGCGGGCCGAGAGGACGTTGTCGGCCCTCATACCGCTCGAGCTCGGTGGGATGGGGGCGAGTGTGAGCCAGGTCGCCGAGGCCACGGCTGTGCTGGCGCGTCATTGAGCCTCGACGGCGATGGTCTTCGCCATGCATCACATGCAAGC
>JASHZK010000209.1 GCA_030042575.1 Acidimicrobiales bacterium | reverse complement strand
GGCACTCGACCATCGACCAGAGGTACGAGCCCGAGGAGGCACCCTCCCAGTGCGCTGGCAGATCGAGGACACCCCGGCCCAGCTGGAGTTTCGAGCCGAGTTCCGCTCGTGGCTGGCCCAGGTGCTGCCCGACGGCTGGGTGGCGGCCGTAGAGGCGGGAGACGATCCCGCCCTGGAGAAGGTCAAGGCCGAGTCGGGCTTCAACCCCTTCGCCTGGCAGGGGACCATCGGCCGCAGCCCCTACGCCGCGCCCCTGTGGCCCAAGGAGTACGGCGGGATGTCCGGCGAGGTGTGGATGCAGCAGGTCATCCGCTCCGAGCTGGTACGTCACCGGCTGCCCACTGTTTCGATCAACCTGCTCGGGGTCGGGCTGGCCGGGCCCACCCTGATCGAGCACGGCACCGAGGCGCAAAAGGAGCGCTACCTGCGCAAGATCCTCTCCGGTGAGGAGATCTGGTGCCAGCTGTTCAGCGAGCCCGGTTCGGGCTCGGACCTGTCATCACTGGCCACCGGCGCCGTGGGCGACGGCGACGAATGGGTGGTGAACGGCCAGAAGGTGTGGACCACCATCGCCCAATTCGCCAAGTTCGGGATGCTGCTGGCCCGCACCGACCCCGACGTGCCCAAGCACGAGGGGCTCACCTATTTCGTCGTCGACATGAAAGCGCCCGGCGTCGAAGTGCGGCCCCTCAAGCAGATGACCGGTTCGTCGGAGTTCAACGAGGTGTTCTTCACCGACGTCCGGGTACCCGACGCCAACCGGGTCGGCCAGGTGGGTGATGGCTGGCGCTGCGCCCGCACCACCTTGATGAACGAACGGGTGGCCCTGGCCGGCATCTCCCTCGATCCCGTGTCCTTCACCGGTGGCGTGCGGCGCCACCCGTGGCAGTCGTATCTCGAGGGCGTGCCCGATCGCACCGACCCCCTCGTCCGCCAGCGCCTGGCCCAGCTCTACATCGAGTCCGAAGTGAAGGAGATCACCGCCTATCGGGCCAACTCGGCTCGCCTGGGCGGCCAGCAGCCCGGCCCCGAGGGAGCGGTGAACAAGGTCTTCAACGCCGAGTACAACCAGCGCCGCTCCAGCTTCGCCATCGACGCCAACGGCATGGCCGCCGTGGCCTGGGTGCCCGGCGACCAGCGGGCCGAGGGACGCGCCCAGACCTTCCTCCGGGCCAGGGCCAACACCATCGAAGGCGGTACCTCCGAGGTGCTGCGCAACCAGATGGCCGAGCGCATCTTGGGGCTGCCCCGTGACGTCGAGGTCGACAAAGGCGTGCCGTGGGCCGAAGTGCGGCGCAACTGAGCCGGCCCGCCCTGAGGGCCGAAGCAGCCGGGCCCGGCGGACGGAGCGTGCGCCGGGCCCTGAGCGACCAGCAGAAGCAGGCGCGCCGGAGCGAGATCCTGACCGCGGCCAAAGAGGTCTTCGCCGCCAAGGGCTACCACACCACCACCGTGGCCGAGATCGCCAAGGCGGCCCAACTGTCCTACGGGTCGATCTACTGGTACTTCGACTCCAAAGACGCCCTCTTCCACGCTCTCATGGAGTCCGAGGGCCAGGCTCTCCGTGGCCACGTCACCGCCGCGCTGGCCACTCCGTCCGGCGGGGACGCCGCGGCGCCCTTCCGGGCCGCCGTGCAGGCCACCTTCGAGTTCTTCGAGTCCGACCGGGCCGTGGTCAAGCTGCTGTTTCGCGACTCCTATGCCCTGGGCGACCGCTTCGAGAAGCACCTGTTCGGCATCTTCGAGGGCTTCATCGACGACATCGAGACGATCGTGACCGACGCCGAGCGCCGCGGCGTCGTGGCCGGCTATCCGCCCCGACTGGTGGCCGTGTCGGTAGCCGCCCTGGTCGGACAGATCGCCCATCGCCGGGTGGTGACCGACGACGGGATGTCGGCCGCCCATGTGGCCGACTTCGTGGTCTCGCTCTTGCTGAACGGCCTGCTGCCCAGATGACCGGTGCCGGCCGCCTCGACGCCGAGCGCCTGCCGGTGCTCGTCTCAGGCGCCCAGTCGACCGAACGAGACCAGCCCGTCTCGGCCATGGACCTCATGACCCGGGCGGCCGAGCAGTGCCTGGCCGAGGCGCCGGGTCTGGCGGGGGACGTCGACCGTGTGACCGTCGTCAACGTCATGTCCCCGGTCCCCGCCGCCCCGGCGTCGGCCCTCGCCCGCCGTCTCAAGCTGTCGCCGGCCCGCGCCGAGGTGACCACCATCGGGGGGAATTCACCGCAGCTCGTGGTCAGCCGGGCTGCCGCCGACATCGCTGCCGGCAGGCTGCGCTGCGTGCTGGTGGCCGGCGCCGAGACGCAGCGCACGGTGAAGAGCTCCGCCAGCCCCGAACCCGATCCGGACGAAGCGCGTCTGCCCGCCGATCCGGTGGTGGGCGACGAGCGTCCGGGGTTGGGACGGGTCGAGCTCGACGCCGGTCTCATACTCCCCGCCCACGTCTACGCCCTGTTCGAAAGCGTGCTGGCCCACCGAGCCGGCCGGGACTTCGCCGAACAACGCCTTTTCTTGGGCCGCGTGCTGGCCCCGTTCACCGAGGTCGCCGCCGGTAATCCCCTGGCGTGGTTCCCCGAGCGGCGCACGCCCGAGGAGCTGGCCGAGCTGAGCCCCGACAACCGACTGGTGGCCGAGCCCTACCCCAAGCGCATGTGCGCCGTGCTCGGGGTGGACCAGGCCGCCGCCGTGCTGGTGACCTCGCTGGCCGCCGCCCGCCGGGCGGGGCTGTCGGAGCAGGCGGTGTTCTGCCTGTCGGGGGCGGAGGCCAACGACGTGTGGTTCCCTTCGGCCCGCAGAGACCCGGGGGCCTCTCCGGCCATGGCCGCCGCCGCCGGTGCCGCCCTGGAGGCGGCCGGGCTCGGCACCGACGACATCGGCGCCTTCGACCTCTACTCCTGTTTTCCCTGCGCCCTGCAAATGGCGGCGCAAGCCATGGGGCTCGCCCTCGACGACGCCCGGCATCTCACCGTGACCGGCGGGCTGCCCTACTTCGGCGGCCCCGGCAACAACTACACCCTGCACGCCATCGCCACCATGGCCGACCGCCTTCGTCGGTGCGGTGGCACCGGACTGGTGACCGGGTTGGGCTGGTACGCCACCAAGCACGCCGTCGGCCTGTACGGCACCGACCCGCCGGCCGGCGGGTGGCGGGCGGGGGACACCAGCGCCGCCCAGGCCGCCATCGACGCCAGCGCCGCCGAGTTGGTCACCGAACCCCTGGGACCGGCCACCGTGATCGCCTCCACCGTGGTGGCCGGGCGCGACGGGGCCCCTCAGGCGGCGCCGGTGGTGGCCCGCCTGGACGACGGGCGCCAGGTGGCGGCGGCCGCCCAGGAGGACGAGCTGGCCGGACTGGCGGGGCGCAACCTGGTGGGCCAGCGCGTCTTCGTGTCCGGCCCCGGACCCCGCTTTCGGATGGCGGGCTGAAGCCGGCCCGAGCCAGACTCGCCGGGACCGCCCAGCTGGGACGAGTCGAGAGGAGCCCGCAATGTCGGCAGTGGAGCGAGAGCGACGGGACAGGGTCGAGATCCTGACCATCAACCGCCCCGAGGCTCGCAACGCCATCAACGGCGAAGTCACCGAGGCCATGGGGGCAGCCCTCGACGACCTGGAGAGCGACGAAGGCTGCTGGGTCGTGGTGGTGACCGGAGCGGGTGACAAGTCCTTCTCGGCCGGCATGGACCTGAAGGCCTTCGCCTCGGGTCAGGGAGCGAACATCATCGACGGCAACGGCTTCGCCAGCATCACCAGACGCTCGTTCCCCAAGCCGCTCATCGCCGCCGTCAACGGCGCCTGCCTGGCCGGCGGCTGCGAGATCATGCTCTCGTGCGACCTGGTGGTGGCGGCCGATCACGCCATCTTCGGCATCCCCGAGGCCAAACGCGGACTGATCGCCGGAGCCGGCGGTCTCATCCGGCTGCCGCGGCGCATCCCCCGGGCCGTGGCCCTGGAGCTGGCACTGACCGGCGAAGCCATCGACGCCGACCGGGCCCACCAGGTGGGGCTGGTCAACCGGGTGGTGCCCGCCACCCGGTTGATGGAGGAAGCCCTGAGGTTGGCCGAGCAGGTCGCCGCCAACGCGCCGCTGGCCGTGCGCTGCTCGAAGAGGGTCATGCTGGCCAGCGCCGATCTGTCCGAGGCCGACGCCTGGGCCCTCAACGACAGCACCTTCGCCGAGATCTTCACCTCGGCCGACGCCATGGAGGGGGCCGTCGCCTTCGCCGAGAAGCGAGCTCCCAACTGGTCCGGCAAGTAGTCGGCACCGGTGGAGCAGGCCACGGCACAGCTCACCATCAACCAGCTGGCACCTGCCCTCACCGGCATTCGCCTGTCGCTGCACGTCATGGCCGCCACCGTGTGGGTGGGGGGCCAGCTCACGTTGGCCGGGCTGGTGCCCACCGCCCGCCGACTCGGTTCGACGGCGCCCGGCGCCCTCGCCCGCTCCTTCGCCCGGATCCAGTGGCCGGCCTACGCCGTGCTGCTCGCCACCGGGGTCTGGAACGTCTTCGCCGTGGGGACCAGCGCCACCACCGCCTGGAAGGCGGTGCTCGGGGTCAAGATCGCCGTGGTCCTGCTGGCGGGCCTGGGCGCCTGGCTGCACGGTCGCGCCACCAGCAAGTCCGGGTTGGCGGCCTGGGGCGCGGTGACGGCGCTGGCGTCGGTGACGGCGCTCGTGATGGGGGTCTTCCTGGCCGGCTGATCGCCGGGCCCAGCAGCTGATCGCCGGCCCAGCACCTGATCGCCGGGCCCGAGCGACGAGGTCTACGCTGGGGTGGCCCTGTGGCGGCCTCCGCCGTCAGCGGGTGGAGAAGGGAAGAGCACCGTGCACCCAGTCCTCGCCGAAATCTTCGGGCCCGATCTCATCGTCGTGATCATCGTGCTCGCCGTCGTCCTCTTCGGCGGCAGCCAGATCCCCAAGCTGGCCCGCTCGCTCGGTTCGGCCCAGTCCGAGTTCAAAAAGGGCCTGGCCGAAGGGGCGGGCAAGTCCGACCAGACCGGGACCCCACCAGCCGGCCAGGCGCCGGCCGCCGATTCAGGACAGAGCCCGCCCACCGACGGGACCAGCTCGACCTAGCGTTCCCGACGGTCCGTCTGGCGGCAGGGGGCCGATGGCCGGCGACGTCCTGGCCATCGCTGATCGACTGTGGCGCGGCCAGATCGACGTCGCCTCGCTGCACCCGGTGGGCGGACACCGAGGAGGACTGGCCGAGCCCTCTGCGGGGGTGGCCTTCGTCCCCTCCTTCGCCAACGTCTCGGCCTTCTCCACCGAGGACGGGCTCGTGCTGGTGGACACCGGCTCGACCTTCGTGGCCCGTGCGGTGCACCAGGAGTTGCGGGGCTGGAGCACGGCCCGCCTGCACACCGCGGTGTACTCACACGGTCACATCGACCACGTCTTCGGGGTGCCGGTGTGGGAGGCCGAAGCGTCCGAGCGGGGATGGCCGTCGCCCGTGGTCCTGGCCCACGAGGCGCTGCCGGACCGCTTCGACCGCTACGTGGCCACCGCCGGGTACAACGGCCTGATCAACCAGCGCCAGTTCGGCCTGTCCGAACTCAGATGGCCCACCGAGTACCGCTACCCGGACACCACCTACCGGACGCGTCTCGATGTCGAGGTGGGCGGCGTGCTTTTCGAACTCCACCATGCCAAGGGCGAGACCGACGACCACACCTGGACCTGGGTGCCGGACAAGAAGGTCCTGTGCTGCGGGGACCTGTTCATCTGGGCCTCCCCCAATTGCGGCAATCCCCAAAAGGTCCAGCGCTACCCGAGGGAGTGGGCAACCGCCTTGCGGGAGATGCTGGCGCTGGGTCCCGAGGTGCTGCTGCCCGGCCACGGCTTCCCCGTGCTCGGCGGCGACCGGGTGCGCCAGGCCCTGGCCGACACGGCCGAGCTGCTCGAGTCGCTCGTCGACCAGACGCTGTCGCTCATGAACGCCGGGGCCCGTCTCGACGACATCCTCCACACCGTGCGCGCTCCCGACCATCTCCTGGAACGTCCCTACCTGCAGCCGGTGTACGACGAGCCCGAGTTCGTGGTCCGCAACATCTGGCGTCTCTACGGCGGGTGGTGGGACGGCAATCCCGCCTCGCTCAAGCCGGCTCGGGAGGCAACGCTGGCCGGCGAGCTGGCGGCCCTGTGCGGAGGGCCGTCGGTGCTGGGCGACCGGGCCCTGGCCCTGCTCGCCATGGCGGACGACGGAGCAGACCACGACGACCAGGCGTTACGGGTTGCCGGGCACCTGGCCGAGCTGGCGGCGCTGGCCGCCCCCGACGACGCCGCCCTCCAGCAGGTGCGGGCCACCGTGTTCGCCACCAGGGCCCGGCGCGCCGACTCGACGATGGCCAAGGGGGTCTTCGACTGGGCCGCCCGGGAGTCGGCGGCCCGGGCCGACGCGAGCACCTGAGCAAGCCGAAACCGGGGCCCCGACGGGCCCGCGGCGCGCCCTGGGCCAACTACCGCCGCGCGTCTGCCGTTGGCTATGGTCGCCCTTCGTGACCGCCCCGCCTCTCGGCCCGGCCCGGCCCGGGCGCAGACAGCGCACGGTGGCGGTCCTGGTCGCCGTGGCCCTGCCCCTCGTCCTGGCCGGCTGCCAGCTCCCCACCTTCTATGGATTCCGCGGGTCCGACAGGCAGGGCCACGACGAGTTCCTGCTCTACTTCGGCACCTTCGTGGCCGCCCTGGTGGTCGGGGGGATCACCGGCGGTCTCATCCTGTGGTCGGTGGTGCGCTACCGCAGGCGCAGCCACGACGCCCCCATGCCCCGCCAGTTCCAGTACCACATTCCCCTGGAGGTCGCCTACACCGTCATCCCCGTCGTCATCGTGCTCGTGCTCTTCGCCTTCACCGTGCTGGTGGAGAACCAGGTGGACGCCGTGCCGAGCGATCCCAACCTGACCGTGGACGTGTACGCCTTTCAGTGGGGATGGCAGTTCAACTATCCCGACGGAGTAGTGGTACGGGCCGAGACCACCACCGACCCCGACCCCGTGGGTCCTGCCGGCCTCGGGGGCCCGGCCTGCAGCCCGGTGGTGTGGTGCCTGGGCCCCGGCCTGATCCTGCCCGCCGGGAAGACCACCCAGATCGACCTGCGCAGCCGCGACGTGGTGCACGGGTTCTTCGTGCCCGAGTTCAACTTCTCGCGCTATGCCCAACCCGGTGTGCTCAACAAGTTCGACTTCACCGTGAGCAAACCCGGGGTCTACCGCGCCCAGTGCACCCAGTACTGCGGTCTGTACCACTCGCTCATGTTCTTCCACGTGGTGGCCATGCCCCCGTCGAAATTCCACGCCTGGTTAAGCTCGGAGACCAAGACCACCACCGTCGACGCCGCCACCACCGCCAGCGCGAGCAGGCAGTAGCCGAGCCATGCACGTGAGCCGCCTTTCACCCACGACCCAAGAGGTCCGTCCATGACCGTTCTGGCCCAACGCCCGGTCGCCGTCGAGCACCCCGAGCACCACGAAGGGCCCACCGGGATCCTCAAGTGGCTGACCAGCACCGATCACAAGGTGATCGGCATGAATTACATCGTGACCTCGCTGGTCATGTTCTTCTTCGCCGGGATCATGGCCCTCATCATGCGGGCTCAGCTGACGAGCCCCAGCGGCGCCGTGGTCAGCCTGCAGCAGTACAACGAGCTGTTCACCATGCACGGCAGCCTCATGCTGTACCTGTTCGCCGGGCCCTTCGCCTTCGGGGGGCTGGCCAACTACATCGTGCCCCTACAGGTGGGAGCGCCCGACATGGCCTTTCCCCGCCTCAACGCCCTGTCCTACTGGCTGTTTTTGAGCGGGTCGATCACCATGATGCTCAGCTTCATGGTGGCCGGTGGGGCGGCCGCCTTCGGATGGGTGGCCTATGCGCCTTTGTCGGAGGCCACCTTCTCACCCGGCTCCGGTCCCGACCTGTGGATCCTGGCCCTCGTCCTGACGGGGTTCTCGGCCATCTTCACCGGGGTCAACCTCATCACCACCATCTTCTACCTGCGGGCCCCGGGCATGACCATGTTCCGGATGCCCCTGTTCACCTGGAACATGCTGGTGACGGCCATGTTGATCCTCATCGCCTTCCCCGTGCTCACCGCGGCCATGGTCCTTCTGTGGTGCGACCGCCACTTCGGCACCCACATCTACACGGTGCAGGGCGGCGGGGTGCCCGTGCTGTACCAGAACCTCTTCTGGTTCTTCGGCCATCCCGAGGTCTACATCCTGGCTCTGCCCTATTTCGGCATCGTGACCGACGTCATCCCCGTGATGTCGCGCAAACCGCTGTTCGGCTACAAGGGCATGGTGTTCGCCACCATGGCCATCGCCGCCCTGTCCACCGGCGTGTGGGCGCACCACATGTTCACGACCGGCGTGGTGCTCCTGCCCTTCTTCTCCCTGCTCTCGCTGCTCATCGCCGTGCCCACCGGGATCAAGTTCTTCAACTGGATCGGCACCATGTGGCGGGGGTCGATCACCTTGAACACGCCCATGCTGTTCTGCATCGGGTTCCTGCTCGCCTTCCTCATGGGCGGGCTCACCGGGGTCATGCTGGCCTCTCCCCCCATCGACTTCGTCACCCACGACACCTACTTCGTGGTGGCGCACTTCCACCAGGTGCTCATGGGCACGGCCGTGTTCGCCGGCTTCGCCGGCTTCTACTTCTGGTATCCCAAGTTCTTCGGCCGGATGCTGAGTGACAGGCTGGGCAAGCTCCACTTCTGGTTCTTGTTCATCGGCTTCTGGGTCACCTTCATGCCCCAGTACAAGCTGGGGCTCATGGGCATGCCCCGGCGGGTGGCCACCTACCAGGCGGGGCTGGGCTGGCAGAACCTCAACATCGCCTCCACGGTGGGGGCGTTCATCATCGGCTTCTCCTTCGTCTTCTTCCTGGTGAACTTGTGGGTATCGTGGCGCAAGCCGGTTCCAGCCGGGGACAACCCGTGGGACGCCCACGCCCTGGAGTGGTTCGCCACCTCGCCCCCGGTCCACCACAACTTCACCAGGCTCCCGCCCATCCGCTCAGAGCGCCCCGTGTGGGACTTCCACCATCCCGATGCCCTCACCATCGCCCACGGCGAGAACGGGCACGGCAAGCTGGCGGGAACCGCCGTGCCGGCCGGCCAGGACTGAGGCAGGCCCATGCGGCGTGAGGCGCAACTGCTCATCGGGGTGGCCGCCTTCTTCGGCCTCACCGACATCACCTACTGGTTGTGGGGAAACGCCCAGGGCGGGGCCACCAATCTCGACACCGGGTTCGGAGGCGTCGTCATGCTGGTGGGCACCATTCTGCTCGGGGTCGTCCCGGGCAGCTACTACTTCTGGTGGTCGCGGCGGATGAAGCCCCGTCCCGAGGACCGGATGGACGCCACCATCGAGGACGGTTCGGGCACCATTGCCAGCTTCCCCGACTCGAGCGTGTGGCCCTTCGTGCTGGGCATGGGCCTGTTCCTGACCGTGCTCTCGCTGGTCTTCGGCCTGTGGCTCATGTGGCCGGGCCTGTCCCTGGTGGTGTCGGCCGCCGTGGGGGCGACGGTCGAGAGCCGACGGGGCGGCCGGGTGTGAGCGCGCTCCATCTGATCGTCTGATCGTCTGATGGCGATCGTCTGATCGCCCCACATCAGAAGTACCAGCCTGAAGGGATCCAGGGCCCGGGCAGGTCCGTGCCGTCCACGAACATGGCGCCCCCCACCCGCAGGGTGAGCCTGGCTCGGTGGGCCACGGTGAAGGCCCAGTTGGAGACCGAGGTGAGGCCGAAGGCCAGCGCCTCGCCCTCGGTCCCGGCCAGGTAGCGCCACAACAAGGTGGCGGCGGTGGGCTCGTCGGTGGCGCCCAGCATGACCAGCCGGCCCGGGTGCCACAGGACCCATCCACGACGTCCGGCCTCGTCCACCACGTCGAGGCGGTGGCGCTCGTCGGAGAGCCCGAAAGCCAAGTCTTCGGTGCGTGATCGGCCCAGGTGCGCCTCGGTGGCCGCCACCAGGTCGAGGTCGTCCGCCCCGCCCGAGCGGCCCGCCAAGGTGGAGGGGATGGCCCGGCGATCGGGCACGCCCCCCAGCTCGGCCGCCGGGTGCATGGCCAAGCCGGCCAAGGCGTAGCGACGCATGGCCCGGGGATCGGCTGAGGACTGGATCATGCGTACACGGGCCCCCTGGGCGTAATCGAGGACGGCGGCGAGCAGCTCCCGGCCCACCCCCCGGCTCTGGAAATCGGGGTGGACGAAGAGCATCGACAGACCCCAGAAGCCGTTGCGGCGAATGGACTCGGCCACGCCCACGACCCGCGCCCCTGCCACCGCCACCCAGGCACCGGGACCGTCGCGCTCGACGAAACGGGCGTGGGCCCGGCGCTGGACCTCGAGCTGTGCCTCCGAGGGCGAGGGACGCGGCGGGTGTGCCCCCTGGGCGACCTGGGCGGCATCGGAGGCGGCGATGACCGCCATGGCCGACGCCACGTCGTCGACGGTCATGGGCCGCAGGGCGACGTCCACGGCACGAGCGGGCCGGGGCGGGTCGGCGGAGGTGGCGTCCACCGACCCATGGTGGCACGGGGGCGGGGGGGCGGCGGCGGGCCGCTGCGATCAGAAGCGGCGGGGGATGCGCCGGATCCCCGGAGGGTCCGCCAGCACGGCGGCGGTGTCGGCGGCGACCTCGATGAGCGCCGGCACCGGTGTCGGCTCCAGTTCGACACGTCCGTCGCCAGGGCGAGCGTCGCTCCTGGTCGCCTCGTATTCACCGGTGGCCGAGCGGGTGACCACGTTGGCACGCTTGCGCTTACCGGAACCGCCGGTGTGGGACAGGTCGAGACACAGCCGCCAGGTGACGAAGAACACGATGACGGGGATGACGAGCACGGCGAAGCGGAAGAACCACAGCACGCTGTTGAGCGAGACCTGCAGGAAGTTGGCCAGGACGTCGGTGGAGCTGGCACCGAACAAGGTGAAGTAGAAGGCGAGGGCCGCCGCCCCCAGTGCCGTGTGCCGGGGCCGGTCCCGGGGCCGGAAGAGCAGGTTGTGCATCTGGCGGTCCCCGGTGATGTGCGCCTCCAGGAAGGGCCACAAGTAGAAGATGGTGAAGGTGATGCCCGGGAACATCACGGCGGGCAGGAACACGACGAACGGGATGGTGTGGCCGAAACCGGTGAACTCCCAGCTGGGCATGATGCGCAGCGCCCCGTCCAGCCAACCCATGTACCAGTCCGGCTGCACGGCGTAGCTGATCTTGTAGGGCTGGTAGGGC
>JASHZK010000208.1 GCA_030042575.1 Acidimicrobiales bacterium | reverse complement strand
AGGACAATTTCCGACGACACCACGAGGTGGGGGCCGCCTTCAGCGCCTACCACCGGGGCGCCAAGGTGGTCGATCTGTGGGGCGGGTTGGCCGACGAGCAAAGCGGTGCCCCCTGGGAGCAGGACACGCTGGTCCTGACCTTCTCCACCACCAAAGGGGCGACCGCCCTGGTGGCCCACGTGCTGGCCCAGCGCGGCCAGGTGGATGTCGAGGCGCCGGTCGGGTACTACTGGCCTGAGTTCACCGACGCCGGCAAGAGCGCCGTCACCGTGGACCATCTCCTCTCGCATCGCGCCGGGCTGGCCTGGGTGGACCAACGCCTGTCCCTCGACGAGGCCTTGGCCTGGGACCCCGTGATCCGGGCGCTCGAGGCGCAGGAACCGGCCTGGGAGCCGGGCACCGACCACGGGTACCACGCCACCACCTTCGGATGGCTGGTGGGCGAAGTGGTGCGCCGGGTGACGGGGAAGAGCCTGGGCACGGTCCTGCGCCAGGAGGTGGCCGCGCCCCTGGGACTCGACTACTTCATCGGGTTGCCGGCCTCCGAGGAGCCTCGCGTGGCCCGACTCGTCCCCATGATGGTGGCCCTCAGCTCCGGGCGGCTCGTCATCGCCGCCCCCGAGTCGGGGGCCGACGACGAGAACAACGCCTATCTGGCGGCCATGGCCGAGAGCGCCGCTCGGTACCTGGCCCCCGACGGTCCGCTCACCAAGGCGCTGACGGCGCCCGGCGGCGCCTTCGAGAGCCTCGACCAGCTGTCCACCTCCCGCGCCGTGCGGGCCGCCGAGCTGCCGGCCGTCAACGGGATCGGCGACGCCCGCTCGCTGGCCCGGATGTACGCCGCCTGCATGGGCGAGGTGGTGACCGACACCGGTGACAGGGTCCGGTTGCTCGACGGCCGCCAGCTGGAACGGGCCATCCGACAGAGCACCGAGGGACCGGATCGGGTGCTGCTCGGCCTCGACATCCAGTGGGGACTGGGCTTCATGGTCAACCGCGGCATGTTGGCGGCCGCCGGCCTGGGCAGCGCCCGGGCTTTCGGCCATTTCGGCATGGGCGGCTCGGGCGCCTGGGCCGACCCCGAAGCCGAACTGGCCATGGCCTACGTCATGAACCGCATGGACCTGGGCACCACCGGCGACCGGCGCATGTTCAATCTGATGGAGGCCAGTTACGAGGCGGTCCGGCGCCTCTAGGGGACGGACCGCCTCGACAGAGCGGCGACCAGCTCGTCGACGGTACTGAGCGTGGCCACCAGGGCGACGGTCTGCTCGAGCACCGTCTGGGCGTAGTCGATCGGCACCCCGACCACGGCATCGGTGGCCACGACCACCTGGTAGCCCAAGTCGACCGCCTCGACGCACAGTCCGGGGATTCCCAGGTTGAGCGACACGCCGGTGGCCACCACGACCTCGACACCCAGGTCCTCGAGTGTTCGGTGGAGGTCGGTGCCGCCGAAGGGGGCCACCCCGTGACGCCGGTGGGAGACCAGGTCGCCCTCCTCGCCGAGCCCGGGCACGATCTGTGCCGCCTCTGTGCCCTCGAGAAGGTGACCGGACCGGCGCGCCATCGCCGCGATCAGGGGGGCGTTGGCTTTCCAGCCCCTTCCGTCGGCCGGGAACCCGGCGGTGCAGTGCACCACCGGCACGCCGGCCGTCCGGGCCCCGGCCAGCAGGCGCGCCGTGTTCCCGATGACGCCGGCCGCCTCCACGGCCGCCGCCAGCTGGGGGAAGCTCGAGCAGTCACCCACGACCCCGCGCTGGAGCTCCATGGTGAGAACCGCCGTGCGCCCGCCGTTCACCATGGCGGCCAGGTCGACCGGCACCGGCGTGGCCCCGTCTTGCCCGGCCGACCGGCGCCCTAGGAGCGCGGGCCGGCGTTGACGACGGCGTCGGCCCAGCGGTAGTCGGGCTTGCCCGACGGCGCCCGTTCGATCTTGTCCACCACGTGCAGCTGGCGGGGGACCTTGTAGCCGGCCACGTGGTTGCGGCAGTGCTCCTGCACCGACTCCAGCGACGGCGGGGCGTGACCGGCACGGGGCTCGACGATGGCCGCCACTCGCTGTCCCCACCGTTCGTCGGGGGCTCCCACCACGATGGCGTCCATCACGTCGGGATGCGAACGCACCACCGCCTCGACCTCCTCGGGGAAGATTTTCTCGCCGCCCGAATTGATGCAGATCGAGCCCCTCCCCAACAGCGTGACCGAGCCGTCGGCCTCCACCGTGGCGAAGTCGCCGGGCATGACGTAGCGGACGCCGTCGACGGTACGGAAGACCTCGGCCGTCTTGTCCGGGTCGTTGTAGTAGCCGATGGGGATGTCGCCGTAGCGGGCGATCTTGCCGATGACCCCCGAGCCCGGCTTGACCTGCTCCAGGTCCTCGTCGAAGACGACGGTGCCGCTCATCGAGGTCACGGTGGGGCCGCTCTTCATGGTGGTCCCCCCCGGCTTGATCCACGAGATGCCGTTGTTGCCGCCTTCGGAGGAGCCGATGGCATCGCTCATGATCAGATTGGGGAAGTGGGCGAAGAACTGGTCCTTCACCGACGGCGAGAAGAGGGCGGCGGTGGAGGTGATGCCGATCAGCGAGGACAGGTCGTAGGTGGCCCCGGGCTCGTCCAGAGTCTCGATGAGGGGCCGGCCCATGGCGTCGCCGGTGATCATGAGCATGTTGACCTTCTCGCTGTCGACCAGGGACCAGACCTCGTGGGGATCGAAGCGCGCCACGAGGACGATGCGGTTGCCCACGAAGCTCTGTCCCATCACCCCCCACTGGGTGGCCCCGTGCATGAGGGGGGCGACGGGCAGGAAGCCGACCTGGCCCATGGCCCGGCCCTTCTCCACCATCTCCTCGGGGTGTTGGACACGGGTGCCGGTCAGGGCATCGATGCCCCCGCCCAGGGCGAAGAAGACATTGCGGTGCGGCCACACCACACCTTTGGGCAGTCCGGTGGTGCCGCCGGTGTAGAGGACGTAGAGGTCGTCGCCGGAGCGGGCCGCGAAATCGCGCTCGGGTGACTGGCCGGCCAGGGCCTCTTCGAAGCCGACGGCGTCGTGCACGGGGTCGGCTTCGTGGCTGTCGTCGTCGACCACGATGACGTGGCGCAATTCGGGTAGCTCCCCGAGCAGGGCAGCCACCCGGGGGGAGAACTGGCGCTGGTGGACGAGGGCCTTCAGATCGGCGTTGGCGAACAGGTAGCGCAGCTCGTCCTCGACGTAGCGGTAGTTGATGTTGATCCACACCGCCCGGAGCTTGAACACGGCCCATGCCGTCTCCACCCACTGCGCGCTGTTCAGGGAGTAGATGCCCACGTGGTCGCCGGGCCCGATGCCCACGCCCGCCAGGTGGTGGGCCAGGCGATTGGCTCGCCCCTCCATGTCGGCGTAGGTGAGGCGCCGTCCCTCGGCCACCAGGTATTCCCGCTGCCCGAAGGCGTCGACGGCGGCCTCGAACAGGTCGGCCAAGTTGAATTCCATACGTCGGCCCACGCTAGTCCAGGAACTAGAACGCGTTCCCTTTGCGGTGGTCAGGCGGAGGAGCCGGTCACCTCAGCCCGAGGCGCTGTCTCTCCACGGCGAGGGCCTCGGTGACCGTGGCCGTGATGCCGGGGCCGTCGAGGCCGAGCTCGCTCAAGATGACGTCCGGCTTGCCCTGGGGCAGAAAGGCGGCTGGGAGCCCGAGCACCCGCACCGGCGCCCGCGGGCCCTCGGTGACCGTGGCCCGCATGGCGTCGACGAGGTAGGCGCCGGCACCTCCGGCGCGCACTCCGTCTTCCACGGTCACCAAAAGGCCGTGCTCGGCGGCGTCGGCCAGCATGGCGGCGTCGGGTGGGGCCACCACCCGCACATCCCACACGGTGGCGTCGATCCCGTCGGCGGCCAGCTTGCCCGCCGCCTCCTCGGCTGCCTCCAGCATCTTTCCCACGGCCAGCAGGCACACCGACCCGTCGCCGCGGTGCACCAGGCGGGCCGACAGCGCCGAGCCGACCACGCCGTCGGGCGCCTGACGGGCAGGCGTCTTGGGGAAGCGGATGGCGCTCGGTCCGGGCAGGGCCAACGCCTGCTCCAGCATGGGGGCCACCTCCTGTGCCGAGGAGGGGGCGAACACGGTCATGCCCGGGATCGACAGGCACAGGTGGAGGTCGAGCGCCCCGTGATGGCTGGGGCCGTCGTCCCCGGTGATCCCGGCCCGGTCGAGCACGAACACCACCGGCAGGCGGTGGAGGCCGACGTCCAGGTTGGCCTGGTCGAAGGCGCGGGAGAAGAACGT
>JASHZK010000207.1 GCA_030042575.1 Acidimicrobiales bacterium | reverse complement strand
AATCTTCTCGAACTGGTCTACTGCAGTGCGTTCGGTTCGGCTCCCTGGTTCGAGTCGGCTCGAGAGGCAAGGCGCTTTGTCCTTCGCCTTCTCGATGAAACGGAAAACGACGGATTCCGTCTCGTCGTGGCGGGTGAGGCGGGCCATCTGGTTGGCTTCGCCTGTGGCTGGATGGCGGTCCAGGCGAACTCTCCGGTCCACGAGCGCTATCGGCCCCTCATCGAATGGCTCGGTCCGGATACCACCGCGGCAATCCTGTATGGGGCCTTCGAGTTGAGCGAGTTGGCGGTTACGTCCTCTCGCCAAGGCAGGAGCATCGGAGGTCGTCTTCATGATGAGCTACTGAAAGGCGTTACCTGTGAACGAGCTTGGCTGCTCACGGACTCAAGGGCCGAACCTGCCCGACGCTTGTACCACTCTCGAAGATGGTTGCCTGTGACCGATGTCGGTCTTGCTCTCGGTGGCACGAGAAGAGTTCTCATGACTCGCAGTCTCACGGGCTCTTAGCGTGACATCGTCATGCCGGCCCGATTGACGTGAGGGAGTGGCCGGCGTTACCTGTGCCGCTTCGCCGGTGAGACAACGCTCTCGGGTCCCTGCGCCATGGGTCGGCGGTAGAGTGCGGGCTGCTGACTGGGCAGGTGCCCGCCGGGCTCGGTGGGGAAAGGCCGATATGGACCTGAGAGATTCGTATCGGGCCCTGATCAAAAGGGGGACGCTGGGCGCGGTCGTCGTGTTCGCCCTGTCGTCATGTGGAGCAAGTACTCCACCCTCCGGCCGAAGTTCATTTCCACAGGTGGACGTGGCGAGGCAAGCCGCGAACTGGCTGGCGGGGCAGGTGAACGGGGCAGGCTTCGTACCCATAGCCAGTGGCAGTAGGCCGGACCTCTCCGCCACCGCCCAAACCGCCCTTGCCCTGGCCGTGGGCGATGAACGAGCGGTGGCAGATCGGGAGGTCACTTACCTGGAGAGAAACGCCACGGCCTACATAGAGGCAGAAGGGACGGTCGGGCCTGGCCAGCTGGGCATCCTGGTTCTCGATGCCGAGGCATCGGGTGCCAATCCCCGGAACTTCGGCGGCATCGACCTCGTTGCCGAACTGCTCGCCACCGAACAGGGTTCCGGTCCGAACGCCGGGGCGTTCGGTACCGACGCCCAGGTCGCGGGCCAGGACGCCGGGACCTACGACCAAGGGATCGCCCTTTCCGCCCTTGCTGCCGCCGGCGTCCGCCGGACCCCCGAGGTGCAGGCCGCCGTTCGGTGGCTGGTGGACCAACAGTGCCCCGGGGGTGGGTGGAGTCTTCCGGATGTCGCCGACAATCCCTGCAACGCACCTGCCCCCGACGGAGGTCCTGACACCAACTCCACCGCCATGGCCATCCAGGGGCTGGCCGCTCAGGGCGGTCTCGACTCGACGGTGAAGAACAAAGCTCTTCGGTTCCTTCGGAGCGCCGAACGGTCCGATGGCGGTTGGTCTTACGCCCCACAGACACAGAACAGCGCGGCATTCACCGATCCGGACTCGACGGCACTCGTGATCCAGGCTCTCATCGCGGCCCAGGTGTCGCCGACGAGTCCTGATTTCGCCAGGGGATTGGCAGATCCGGTTCGGGCCCTTCTCGGCTTCCGCCTTTCGTCGGGCCAAGGTGCTGGCGCCTTCTTCTACCCTCCGGGCCCCGGATCACCAAACATCATCTCGACCTACCAAGCAATCCCTGCACTCATGGGAGTCACGCTCTCGCAGGTATCGCCTTCGGGCTCCAGCTCCTAGGAACCAATCAGCGCTTGCATGCGGCTTCCGGGTTGTTTAAGGTCACGGTGGTTACAGGTAGTTCGACGGGGAAGCCGGTCAAAGTCCGGCGCTGGTCCGCAGCCGTAGGTGGTCGAACAGCGTGTTCGCCACGAGTCGGAATGCCGTCGAGCTGTCCGATTTGGGTCCTTATCCGTCGAGAATTGCGGCAAGGGTCCGGGGACCTGTCGTCGGGACGGCGGGGCTGATCCGGGTCATTGCCCGGAAGAGAGGCGTAGTCCCGTGTTGTTCCAGCGAATCCTCCTGCCGGCAGCCCTGGCGGTCTGCACGGCCGCAGCCGTGGTCGCGGTACCGACGACGGCGTTGGCAGCATCGTCATCCCCCTCACTGCCCCAGCCCGTGTCCGCCCGGGCAGGAGCCACATGGTTGGCCAAGCAGCTCACGGCAAAGGGTTATATCCCTTCCCCCAGCGAACCTGGCACGGCCGATCTGTCAGCGACGGCCAACGCCATCTTGGCGTTGGCCAGTGCCAACGTCGACCCGACAGGGGCATCGAAGGCGCTCTCCTACATGGAGACGCACGTGGACGCCTACGTCCGCCAGGACGGATCGGATGGTCCGGGACAGCTCGCCCTGCTCATACTCGACGCCCACGCCCTCGGTTCCTCTGCCAGGTCCTTCGGCGGCAGCAATTTGGTCTCGCGCCTGGTGGCCACCCAGCAAACATCGGGGAAGGACAAGGGCCTGTTCGGCACAAAGGCGCAGGTCTCCGGCTACCTGGCCGGCGTCTACGACCAAGGGCTGGCCCTCTCGGCCCTGGCCGGAGCAGGGGTCACGGGGGGCTCCGCCATCACGGCGGCCGAGTCGTGGCTGCACCATCAGCAATGTCCCGACGGGGGCTGGACGAGTTACAAGTCGAAGGACAATCCGTGCGACGGATCACCAGCCGATGACGAGGGACCCGACACCAACTCGACCTCATTGGCCATCCAAGGGCTCTCGGCCCAAGGCGACCTCGGTGCGGCCGATGCGACCAAGGCTCTCGACTTCCTGGCCGACGCCCAAGACAGCGATGGCGGATGGGGATACGAGCCGAATGCCGCTGGTGCACCGGGATCGACCGACCCCGATTCGACGGCCCTCGTTATGCAAGCGATCCTCGCCCTGGGAAAGGTGCCGAGCAACGCACTGTTCAACGAGAACGCCGATCCGGTGTCGGTCCTGGAATCGTTCCAAGTGAGCTCAGGAACCGGGGCAGGGGCCTTCACCTACCCCGGTATCAGCGGTCCGAATACCATCGCCACCTACCAGGCCGTCCCGGCGGTAGCGGGAGTCGTTTTCCCGTTCGATCTCTTCGTGAGCACTAAGTTCCTACCCAATGGGTCTGTCAACGATTCCTACAGTGCCACGCTCACGGCCCGCGGCGGCAATCCGCCCTATACCTGGTCGGTGGAGAAGGGCTTTGGGTCACTGCCGAGTGGGCTCAGCCTCGACCCCTCGACGGGGGTGATCTCGGGCAAGCCAGAAACCGCCGGAACATCGACGTTCGTCGTAGAAGTCACCGACGCAAAGACGACCTCGCAGCCTCGGCGTGACGACGTCGGCTGGAGGTTCCTGTCGATCAAGACGTGAGGCCTTATCGACGTGGACACGACCCAACGCCTGGAGGTCCTGTGAGGAGACTCGTTTTCCTCACCGCCGTGACGACGGCGGCGACCGTGGTGCTCAGCCTCGGTGGACCTGGCGCTCTGCTGCCGCTCAAAAATGCGGCGCAGGCCCTCACCGACGTGAGTGTCGCTTTCGTCGTCGACTTCAGCGGATCCGAGGGAGTGCAATCGGCGTGCATCAAAGTGCCCAGCACCGACAACGAGTACCAGGCGCTGGCGCTCTTCACCGAGCAGGAACACGAGGCAGCGCCGACCTATAACTCGAGCGGGCTTCTGTGTTCGATAGGAGGTGTACCCAGCAGCGGGTGTGGGCAGGCCGAAGGCAACGGATATATCTACTGGTCGTATTGGCATGGTGACTCAGGGAGCTGGCAATACTCCAATACGGGCGCAAGTGGGATCGTTCACTCTTGCGACCCAGCAGGGAACGACTGCGACGTCGAGGGTTGGAAGTTCGAAGATCCCGGCGCCGGCAACGCGTCCGATCCACCGCCAAGAAGTCCTCCTGATTACGCAGCCATCTGCTCCTCGGGCCCTGCTTCGACCACCACATCGACGGCGACGCCCTCAACGGTGCCTGGGACCACATCGGCGAGCACGCCGTCGAACTCGGCTGCTGGTTCAGGGGGAGATACAACCGGCTCGCCCGGTCCATCGAAATCCGAAGGCACCGCAGTGACCACCCCTTCGGAAAACGCCGACGTGACGCCGGCGTCGTTAGCAGTGACTGGACCTGGAGCTGGAATCCGGTGGGCAGCAGGGCTGGGCTTCGTCCTGGCGATTCTCGGCATCGGTGTCCTGGCGGTGGATGCCCGCGCCCGACGGGCGCGGAGCGACAGCTGAACGCCAGGGTGTGATGCCACCATTTGTGCGGTGACGCCGCCACCTTTGGAACCTGACAAGGGGTACAAGCCGACCATGCTCGACGATCTCGTCGAGCAGATCCGCATCTGGCATGACCGGTCCTACGCCGACGCTCTGGAGGAGGGAGACACAGGGCAGGTCTTCGACTACTTGGGTCTCACGATCGCCGTCCCTCCCGAGGTCATGGCGATCACTCCCGTGTCGCACCTCTTGGGAGACCAGGTCCTCGCCCGGGTCAGAGCGGGCGACCGGGTACTGGACATGGGGACGGGCAGCGGCGTCAACGCCATCCTGGCTGCCACCCGAGGAGCCGAGGTCCTGGCCGTTGACATCAGCGCGCCAGCCCTCGAAGCAGCCGCAGCCAATGTCACTCGCAACGGAGTGGAGGGTTCAGTAGAGGTGAGGCGAAGCGACGTCTTCTCCGACGTGGAGGGAACCTTCGACTGGATCGTCTTCGATCCGCCATTTCGCTGGTTCAAGCCTCGCACTGTGTTGGAGTCGGTCATGACCGATGAGGGCTATCAGGCGATGACGAGGTTCTTCAGAGAGGCGAGGGACCATCTTGGACCCGATGGGAGGATGTTGGTCTTCTTCGGCACGTCGGGCGATATCGGCTATCTCCATCGACTCATGGCCGAGGAGGGATTCCACCGGGAGGTCGCAGCCCACGATGACCTCG
This sequence comes from Acidimicrobiales bacterium, assembly GCA_030042575.1. Taxonomy (GTDB): domain Bacteria; phylum Actinomycetota; class Acidimicrobiia; order Acidimicrobiales; family UBA8190; genus UBA8190. The sequence goes on along the minus strand of JASHZK010000207.1, from coordinate 4,015 downwards.
TACGGGACGGCTGGAAGGTCGATTACTTCACCTTCCTCCTTTCGTGACCGCCGAAGACGGGCGTTCTCGTTGGAAATCCACAACCGCTCGGCAGCCGCCTGCCCTGAACGATCTGGCCACCGCCAAGTGTCCCGAGCGGCCTCCGGGCATGCTCAAATTGTCGGGTGATCAGGGCCCAGGACGTCACCCTCGAGGTCGGTGGCCGGACTCTGCTCCGAGACGGTTCCTTCCTGATCGCCAAGGCCGACAAGGTCGGTCTGGTCGGACCCAACGGGACCGGCAAGTCCTCTCTCCTCCACTTCGTCTTGGGCCTTCCCCACGCCCATGTGCGGGCTGCCGGTAGCGTCCTCGTCGAGGGGACGGTCGGCTACCTCCCCCAGGTCCCCGTCCCCGGGGGTCTCGGCATCGATTCGAGCGCCCTGTGCCACGTCCTGTCGGCCCGGGGCCTCGATACCCTCGACGACCAGCTCCACAAAGCCCAGAGGGCCATGGCCCACCATCCCACCGATGAGAAGATCCACGCCTACAGCGAATTAGAAGAGCGCTTCCGGGCGGCGGGGGGCTACGAGGTCGAAGGGCAGATTGCCCGGCTGGCCGACGGACTCGGGCTGCCCCAAGACGCCCTCATGGAGGATGTAGCCACGTTGTCGGGGGGGCAACGTCGAAGGGTCGACCTCGTCAGGATGCTCTTCCAGTCTCCGAACATCATGGTGCTCGACGAGCCCACCAATCACCTCGATCTGGCCGCCAAGCGTTGGCTCATGGACGAGCTGCGCACCTTCTCCGGCAGCTTGCTCGTGGTCAGCCACGACCTGCGGCTCTTGGACCAGGTCATCACCCAGGTGCTCTATCTCTCGGCGTCGACCTTGCGCTCTTTCAAGGGCACCTATTCGAGCTTCCGGGCGCAACTGACCAAGGACAGCGCCCTGCGCCAAAAGGCAGCCTCCCTGGAGACGACTCAGATCCAGAAGATGAAGTCGCAGGCCGACAAGTGGCGGCACAGCACCGAGGCCCAAGCCCGAAAGGCCAAGATCCTGGATCGCAAGGTGGTGAAGCTGCAGGACCAGCGCACCGAGGTGGCGAGACGTGAGCGCAAAGTTGCCTTTCGGCTCCCAGTGCCGATCCGCTCCGGGGTCGTTCCTCTGGCCCTTCAGCACGTCTCCATCTCGTACGACGCCCACGACGTCCTCTACGACGTCGATTTCACCTTGGAGCGCGGCCAGCGCTTGGTGGTCGTGGGGCGAAACGGCGCCGGCAAGTCTTCGCTGTTGCGCTGCATTGCCGGAGTACAGAAGCCGTCCAAGGGGGCTGTCGAGCTTGGCTACCGGACGGTGGTGGGCTATTTCGCCCAGGAGCACGAGCAGATCCGCCCCGATCGCACTGTGCTGGAGAACATCGACGAAACGGTGCTCCCGATCGAAGTCGATCGCCGTCGGCTCCTCGGTTCCTTCGGCCTGAGCGGCGGAACAGTGGCCCAACTCCCCGGGACCCTGTCGGGCGGTGAGCGAGCCCGGCTGAGCCTGGCCATGTTGGCCGCCGGCCACACCAACCTGCTCGTGCTGGACGAGCCCACCAACAATCTCGATCCTGCCTCGGTGGAAGCGGTCGGAGCCATGTTGGCATCCTGGCCCGGCACCATCGTGGTCGTGAGCCACGATCGTCCTTTCGTCGAGGCCCTGGCGCCCACTCACGCTCTCCATCTCCCGCAGGAGCGGCGCTCCTTCTGGCGCGACGAGTACCTGGACGAAGTGGAGCTCCGCTGACGGCTGTTCGTCGACAACGGGTGCGTCGGCTGCTCGGCCCGGCAAGCACAGATCGTCAAATTGATGCGGACGTCCGACGAGGAATGTCCCCAAAGTCGTAATGTCCGCAGGGTGAAGACGCCGGGGGCTCTCTTGGCTGCGGGAAGAGACGCCGACATCTTTGAGTACGGTCCTGGTCTGGTCCTGCGACGCTCCCGCAATCGACACCCCTTGGCCCATGAGGCGCAGATCATGGAGTACTTGACCGGACACGGCTACCCAGTTCCTCGCATCTTCGAGATCAGCGAGGATGGATGCGAAATGGTGATGGACCGCATCCAGGGACCCTCGATGGGTGATCTGCTGGCAAAGAGGCCATGGACACTGCGGCGCCAAGCTCATGTTCTCGCTGAGCTGCATCGACAGCTCCACGAGGTTCCCGCTCCGAATTTTCTACCACCTGCGCCGATGGGACATGGAACGCAAATCGTGCATCTGGACCTCCACCCTCTCAATGTCATTCTTGGACCCAAAGGACCAGTGGTCATCGACTGGACAAACGTTGCTCGTGGTGATCCTGCGCTCGATATCGCTCTTGTGTGGGTTCTGGTCCTAGCGGCAGAGGTCCCCAAGAACCTGCTCGTCGCCAAACTCACGAGCCTGGGCCGACGCGCCTTCGCCAAAAGCTTCATGGCAAGCTTCGACCGGGAGGCTGCCCTGGATCGTCTGCGCGATGTGGTCACCTGGAAGGCAATGGACGCTCACATGAGTCAGAGAGAGATCCAGGCCATGTGGCGAGAAGTCGAACGCGAGAGCTGCACCCACCGGTAAGTGCCCCTCCCCCGAGCCGCCACGGGTTTCCCGGGTCCCACTGTGCTCCCGGCTGTGCCACAGCTTCGGAGCGGGCGGCATAGCGGATGAGGACTGCTGGACACGCGGTGCCCTTAGTCCTAGCCTGCGTCATGCCGGACCGACCTCGAGGTCAACGCAAGCCGAGCGGGGGAACCTATGGACAGACTGGTTTTTCGGATAGCGCCTGGCTTCTTCGTCAAGAGGACCACGACCATGCGACGTCGTCTGGTCACCGGCGGGGCTCTCACCCTCTTGGTGGTGGGACTTGCTGTGGTGGCGGTTCCCTCTCAGACGGTGGCTGCTCCACTGGTCTCGTCGGGCCCCGTCTGGGTCGGCACCACAGCATCTTCAGCAGCGGTGGTTACCTCGGCGTCGAGTACCACATCATCGACGAAGCCCCCTCACACTGACATCGTGAAGAACAGCAGCGACGTCGGCACGTACGACCCGGACGCGCTCAGCGCCAAATGGAGCGGCCCAACCACGGAGGACTGCGAGACCAGTCTCATGGCAGTGATCATCACGAATACGACATCTGAGGGCCACAACATCCTCTATAAGGGAAAGGTGATCGGTTACGACGCGCCGGACAGCAAAGGTGGTCTCTGCTTCTGGGGCAGCGGGAGGCACCTCTTCAAGTTCGGCCTTTCGAGTTCGACTTCGAAACTGGCGGTGACGGTCACCTAGTCTCCGGCGAATAGTGGGGCGAAGACGCAGGAGAACATCGCCCCCACGTCCCAAGCTCGTCGAGAGCGAGCTCATCGGGGTGTCGTGCGCCTCGGCCACCACCTGCCAGGCCGTGGGCAGCTACGGCCACTGCGAAGACAGCATTCGAACCCTCATTGAGTCATATTGACTTCCTCGGGAGGACGGCTGTAGCCCTGTAGACACCACATCCGCTCGGGTACGGTTCACAGGCGGTCACGACGACAACGGTGGAGGCGAAGTGGGCGTGCTGGAGGATCACCGCCACGCTTGTGACGGCTTCACCGATGTCGTTCACAGAGCAGGTGGGCAGTGGCAGGCACCTTCTCCTTGCACGGATTGGGACGCCCGGGGAGTGGTGGAGCACGTGATCGGCTTCCACGACGTGCTGCTTCTCCACCCGCTCGGCTCGAGGCCCACCCGCCCGAGCGAGGATCCCGAAGCCCGATGGGCGGTGACGGTGGAGGCGATCTTCGAGGCTTTAGCGCCACCGGGGGTTCTGGACGACAGACGCCAGTCCCTCCTCGGGGTGCTCACCACCGACGTCTTGGTCCACACGTGGGACCTCTCCAAAGCGATCGGGACCCAGGCCGACCTCGACCTCCGGCTCTGTGAGATCGGGCTGGCCCGAGCCATGGCCAATCGCCAGCAGCTCCACGATTCAGGCTGGTTCGGTCCACCAGTGGAGGTGGCCGAAGACGCCGGTGTCCAAGACC
>JASHZK010000206.1 GCA_030042575.1 Acidimicrobiales bacterium | reverse complement strand
GGCCCCCAGGCGGATCCTCGCCTTCAGCTCGGGTCCCCACCACTGCCTGGGGGCGGCCGCCGCCCGGCTCCAGGGCCGAATCGTGCTCGAGGAGCTCCTCGGCGTCATGCCCGACTTCGTGGCCGACCCGAGCCGGGGACGGCTCGCTTCCGGTCCCTTCACCCGCCGCTACGAGTACCTGCCCATTGCCACGGGTGGCTCGAAGGTACGCCCCAGCAGCCGTGCGCCGAAATGAATTCGGCGGAATTGGTGATCAGTACTGCTCCAATACAGAATTACTGACGTGGCAGAAAAAAGACCGTCCACACAGCCCTCGCCGGCTCACTCGAAGTGAGGGCTACGCTTCGCGCCGTGAACGTGCCCTCCGTCCAGCCGATGGGTCATGGCGTCAAACAACGCGACGTCATCAAGATGACTCCCGAGGAGGTCGACGCCTTCATCCACGAGCGGCGGGCCATGACGCTGTGCTCGATCAACCACGACGGCTCCATCCACGCCGTGGCCATGTGGTACGGCTTTGTCGAGGGCTGCATGGCGGTGGAGACCAAAGCCAAGTCCCAGAAGGTCCAGAACCTCAGGCGCGACCCGCGCATGACCTGCCTGCTGGAGGACGGTGACTACTACGAGGAGCTGCGCGGGGTGGAGCTGGTGGGCACAGCCGAGATCGTGGAGGATGCCGGCCGGATGTGGGAGCTGGGAGTGAGCGTCTTCGAGCGCTACAACGCCCCCTACACGCCGGAGATGCGTCCGTTGGTGGAGATGATGCTGCACAAGCGGGTGGTCATCAAGCTCCACGTCGAGCGAACGGTGACCTGGGACCACCGCAAGCTCGGGCTGCCCTCCACCCGGCCGACCTGAGCGAGCAGACCGGTGGGGGAGGCGACGCTCAAGGGAGAAGGACCGGTTCCACTCGACGAGTACCCCGTGCACCAGGTGCCGATGTCGATGCGGCACATGGAATCGAGTGACCGCAACTGCTACGACCGCTCGTACTTCAACGCCCATGACCGCACCGGCGAGGTGTTCCTGGTGACCGGCCTCGGTGTCTACCCCAACCTCGGCGTGATCGACGCCTTTGCCACCGTGGCCCGGGGACGCCGCCAGCACACGGTGCGTTTCTCCGACGCCCTGGGCGAGGACAGAACGGTCCAGCAAGTGGGCCCCTATCGCGTCGAGGTGGAGAAGCCTCTCGAGCGGGTCCGGTTGGTGTGCCAAGCCGCTTCCCACGGGATCGCCTTCGACCTCACCTTCTCGGCGTCGTTCCCGGCCGCCGAGGAGCCCCGCCACGTGATGCGCCAGAGTGGACGCATCGTCCTCGACGCCCAGCGCTTCGCCCAGGTGGGCACCTGGGCGGGCACCGTGAGCGTCGACGGCGAGGAACTGGCCGTCTCCGAGCGCTGGGTGGGCACACGCGACCGGTCCTGGGGCATCCGGCCCGTCGGCGAGCCCGAACCGCCCGGACGGGCGGCGGCCGAGCCCGATCCTGACTTCGGCTTCTGGTGGACGTACATGCCGTTGCGCTTCGAGGATTTCGCCCTGGTCGTGATCGCCCAGGAGGACGGCGCCGGGGAGCGGACGCTCTCCGAGGCGCTGCGGGTGTGGGGCAGGGGTTCGATGCGGCAGGTGGAGCAGCTGGGCTGGCCCGAGATCGAGCTGCGTTACCGTCCCGGGACCCGCCATCCCCAGGGGGCCACGGTGCACTTGAGCCGCCGAGGCAAGGTCGTGACCGTGGAGGTCGACACCCTCGGCTACGTGGCGCTCAACTGCGGTCCCGGCTACGGCGGTGATCCCGACTGGGGGCACGGACAGTGGCGCGGACGGCGATGGAGCGAGGCGGTCGTGGTCGATCTCGACGACCCGGCCGTGGCCGAACGAGTCCCCTTCGGCGTGGTCGACCATGTCGCCCGGGCCCGCTGGGACGGGGCCGAGGGTTGGGGCATGTTCGAGCACGGCACCTTCGGACGCCACGCTCCTTCGGGCTTCGCCGACTGGGGATCGGTGGCCCCGTGAGCGACGCCGGCCGGTGACCGACACCGAGCGGCCCCGGACCTCGACACGTGACCGTGACGAGCTGCAGCGCCGGCTCGGCGCTTGGTTGGCCGAACGACTCGACCATGGCCGCCTCTCGGGGCTCGAGGTTCCCGAGTCCAACGGCATGTCGAGTGAGACGGTGCTGTTCGAGGTGGAATGGGACGAAGCAGACGGAGCCCGCCGCCGACGGTGTGCCGCTCGCCTGAAGCCCGACGAGGCGGCCGCCCCCGTGTTCCCCGTCTACGACTTGGCGCGGCAGTTCCGGACCATGCGGCTGGTGGCCGAGCGTTCGTCGGCACCGGTACCCGGCACCTTGTGGTTCGAGCCCGATCCGGTCCCGTTGGGCACACCGTTCTTCGTCATGGAGCGGGTCGACGGGCAGGTGCCCCCCGACGTGATGCCCTATCCCTTCGGCTCTTGGCTGTCGGAGGCTCCGCCTGACGACCGACGGCGCCTTCAAGACGCAGCGGTGCGCACCTTGGCGGCCGTGCACCAGGCCGACGTGTCACCGCCCGACATCGCTTTCCTCCAGCTCGAGCGGCCGGGCGCAACCGTCCTGCG
>JASHZK010000205.1 GCA_030042575.1 Acidimicrobiales bacterium | reverse complement strand
CGTCGAGCCCGTAGCGGATCACGATGACGGCGGCCCAGGATTCGATGGCCGTGAGCAGGTATTCGTGGCTGCCGAGGGCCCATTTCACGAGCTTCTCCTTGGAGTGGTCGGCGGGGACCGACTGTGCCGAAAAGGGGTTTCTGGTCACGACGCCCCCCTCAGCCTTTCGGGTCGTCACCTCCTCGGTGACCTGTGCCACCAGCTCCTGGGCTTTGTCGGCCGGGATCTCCATCCACTCCTCGAGCATGTGACCAAGCTGCGGCAGGAGGATGGTCTGCCACGCCTCTGCCTGGATCTCTCTCATCAGATCCTGGCCGAAGCGCGTGGCGACCTCGCCGGCCCACGCTTCGACACAGACTCGGTAGTACTCGTCGCTCATGGCGATCATGTTGAGGAGAGCGGCATTGGAGAAGTCCGAGAACCGCAGGTCGGCCCGAAAGGGCCCGCTGTAGTCAGGGAGCTCGGGGCCTGAGTCGGTTCGGATCTCCCCTCGGATGTCGGGACCGGCCGGCTTGTGCGTGCCGGGTGGATCGACCACCGGGAACTTCTTGAAGTTGTGGAGGTCGACGGGGATGTTCAAAGGTGCGGCCTGTTGGTGTTCCTCGTAGTCGGCGCCGACCTTGCGGACGTCGAGGACCTTCTGGAGGGTTTCGTCGGGCTGGAGGGTTTCGTCGGGCTCGGTCATGGCAGGGCTCCTCGTCAGGAGGGTAGTCGATCGGCTAGCCAAGGGCCGACGGCGGGGCCGGGCGGAGGAGCAGGGCGGCCGGCTCCCGCCATGTGGATATCCTCTATCCGAAAAGTGAAAGCGAGATTCTCAGGAGGCGCTGCCATGCCTCGGATCGGGCTGATGGTCGGCCCCGAGCGCGGTCGGTACGCGACCAAGGTCGACCGGATGCGATCGGACGCCCAGTGGGCCGAGGAGGCCGGGCTCGACACCGTCTGGATCCCCCAGGTCCCCGACGAGTTCGACGCCCTGACGGCAGCCGCCCTCGTCGGTGACGCCACCTCTCGTATCGAGGTCGGCACCGCGGTGGTCCCGGTCCAGCCCCGCCACCCGGTGGCCCTGGCCCAGCAGGTCCTGTCGGTGCAGGCGGTGTGCCGGGGCCGGTTGTCCCTGGGACTCGGTGTGTCGCACCACTGGATCATCGACGACATGATGGGACTGCCCTACGAACGCCCGGCTGTCACGATGCACGCCTACCTCGACGTGCTCGACCAGGCACTGGCGGGCCCGGGCACCGTCGAGGTCTCCAACGGCCTGTTCCGCATCCGCCAGCCGCTCGACGTGACCGACGTGGCTCCCACGCCGGTGCTCGTGGCCGCACTGGGACCGAGGATGCTCGAACTGTGTGGCGCCCGCGCCGCCGGCACCATCTTGTGGATGGCCGACGAACGGGCCGTGGCCACCCACGTGGTGCCGGCCCTCACTCGGGGCGCCCGAGCCGCGGGACGGCCGACGCCGCGGATCGTGGCCGGCATCCCGGTCTGCCTCTGCCTCGACGAGGAGATCCCCGCCGCGGTGGAGCGCACCAACCGCATCCTGGCCGAGGCCGAGGTGTCGCCCAATTACCAGAAGCTGTTGGAGCACGGCGACGCCCGCTCCGTCGGCGACATACTGGCCGCCGGCAGCGAGAGGAGCATCGAGAAGCGGCTCCAGGGGTTCGCCGATGCCGGTGTCACCGATGTATCCGTGCGGATAGTCCCCATCGGCAAGGACCGCGACGAGCTGATCACATCCTCCCTGCGCACCCGCCAGCTCCTGGCGTCGCTGGCCGCACGCCGGCGTGGAGGTACGTGACGCGCCGCTCGCTCGTGGGGCGAGGACGGTCTTGGTCGAAGGTGGGCCGGAGATCTGCCTAGAGCGGGATGGGCGTCGGGAGTCGCCGACGGGCCAGCACCTCGCGCCCGAGCTCGGCGGTGAGTGACCTCGCCGAGCCGAACAGCTCGTCGAGGACCAGCACCCGCCGGATGTAGCGGTGCAGGGGGTGCTCGGTGGTGAAGCCCGTGCCGGCCAGCACCTGCTGACAGTGGCGCGACGCCGTGCGCGCCGCGCCTCCGCACGCAGCCTTGGCCATGGCCGCCGTCCCGGCGCTCTCCTCGTGCCAGGCCGCGTCGAGAAGGGCCCTGGCCGACTCGAGCGCCACCAGGGTGTCGGCCAGCCGGTGGCGAACCGCCTGGAAGGCGGCGATGGGCCGGCCGAACTGCACCCGCTCCAGGGCGTGGCGCCGGGCCAGTTCCAGCATGGCCGTCGAGGCGCCCACCATCTCGTGACCGGCGGCCAGCCGCCCCCGGGACAGTGCCTCGGTCCAGTCTCCGGGGTGAAGGGCCGACAGCGGGCCCAGCGCCGTGGCGGCGCCGGACACCGCGCTCAGGCCGAGCGCCGGGTCGATGCCCCGCACCGGCCGTGCCGCCAGCTCGGACGTCTTCACCACGGCGGCGACATCCCCCGCGGGCCCTTGCGCCACCACCAGGGCCGTCTCGGCCCCCAGCAGCCGGTTCGTGCCCAGACCCTCCACCACGAGGTGACCGCCGTCCCGGCGGGCGGGCGGTTCGGCTCGGCCGAGCCAGGGGAGCACGACGGCCATGTCCTGGTGCGGGCCGGCGCCGAGCGCCTGCGTCACCACGTCGTCGAGTGCCGAGCTGGTGCACGGCACCCGCCCCTGGTGCTCGAAGAGGACCGACACCGCCGCGCCCGGGTCGTCGGCCAGGGCCTCGTGCCACCCCAGCTCCACCAGGGCGGCGTCGAGGGCGGCGCCAGAGTGCGCTTCGGCGGCGGCGCCCAGCGTGCGGGAGAAGAGCTCGAGCTCGTCGCCTTCCATCAGCGATCGTCTCCGAGATCGAGCAGGCGCCGGGCGATGATGTTGCGCTGGATCTCCGACGTGCCGCCATAGATCGTCGCCGCCCTGGAGAACAAGTACTCGCTGCGCCACCGAGATGCACTCGAGCCGTCTCCCAGGAGCACCTCGACGGCCAGCCCGGCTTCGACGAGGTCGAAGACGGCCTGCTCGGCGCCGGCCGCCAGCACCTTGTCCACCGACGTCTCGGGCCCCAGGCGCTCGCCGGCGGCCAGCTGGTGCTGCGTGGCGCGTGACCGGGCCCGGAAGGCGGCGAGAAGCTGGACCGTCTCGCCCACCTGCACGGGATCGAGCGCTTCCTCGGCAACAGTGTCGAGCAAGTCCTGCAGGCGGCGTTGGAGGAAGGCTGCCTTGTGCCACAGGGCGGTGCTCCGCTCGTGGGGGAGCAGGTCCATGGCCACCGACCAGCCCTGGCCTTCCTGCCCCAGCAGGCGCCCGGTGGGGACAACCACGTCGTCGAAGAACACCTCGCAGAACTCGGGCCCCCCGTGCAGCGTGTCGATGGGTCGGACGGTGATGCCCGGGCGTTCCATGTCAGCGAAGAGGGCGGTGATGCCGCCGTGGGCGGACTCGACCGGACCTGTCCGCACCAGCAGCACGCAGCGCTGGGCGTACTGGGCCAGGCTCGTCCACACCTTTTGCCCCGTCACCCGCCAACCGCTGTCTTCGCGAACTGCCCGGCAGGCCAGCGCGGCCAGGTTGCTCCCGGTCCCCGGCTCGGAGAAGCCCTGGCACCACGTCTCGTCGCCGCGCAGGAGCCGGGGCACCATCTCGGCGGCCAATGCCGGGGCGGCGTAGTCGACCATGGTGGGGGCGAGGGTCTCGGTCATCGAGTAGATGCCGGGCTCGACCAAGTCGCGGGTGGTCAGTGCCTCGCCCAGGTACGCCCGCAGCAGCGGCGACCCTCCCAACCCGCCCACCCGCTCGGACCATCCGAAACGCATGAAGCCGGCGTCGAAGGTCAGGCGCTTCACCTTGGCCAGCTGAGCCATGTGCTCGTCGAGGGTGTCCTGTGGCCGGTCGGGGGCCAAGGCGTCGCCGTGCTCGTCGAGCCACTGATCGAGAGCGGTCCGGAAGGCGGCGAGCTCCATGCTCAGCTCGAGGGAAGCGGCCTGTTCGGATCGTGCCGCCGGCCGCTGTCACGGTCTCCGCTCCGGCGGATGAAGGTCATGGCCCGGGTGTGCAGCCGCCAGCCGTTCGCCGTGCGCCGATAGCTGTCGGTGTACCAGCCGATACGCATGTCATGGGTCTTGTGCTCGACGAAGCACAGCGGCTGCTGACCGGTGCCGGAGTCCCCGTCGAGCTCGAGCACCGGCGGGCCCGCCAAGAACACGCCCTTGGGGGCGGCGGCCACCAGGGCGGGAAAGTCGGCCAGGTGGTAGGTGTCGCCGAAGGCGCTGTAGCTGCCGTCAGGGGTGAAGACGGCCATCACCGCCTCGACGTCGTCCTTGGTCATGCCCAGGGCGTAACGGGCCAGCAGCTGCTCGATCTCGATGACGTCTTCCATGGGCGTCTCGCCCATTTCAGTCCTCGAAGCCGTAGGCGACGCGGACGCTCGGTGTGGTGGGAACCGACTGGCAGGTGAGGATCCAGCCCGCCTCGACTTCTTCGGGAGTGAGCGCGTTGTTCACGAACATGCAGACCGATCCTTCGAGCAGCCTGGCCATGCAGGTGGCGCAGCTGCCCGACTCGCAGGAGAACGGGGGGAACATGTCCATCTGCCTCGCCGTCTGCAAGATGGTGGTCCCCGGTCGGTGGTCCACCGTGTCGGTGCGGCCGTCGAGGTCGATGGTGACCCGGGTGCCTCCCGGCGCCTCAGGGGGCGGGGGCGCTGTCCCCCCGGGCAGCTCGGCGGTGGTGAAGCGCTCGATGTGGGTGCGGGCCGCCTCCACTCCCACGGCCCGCAGGCCGTTCTCGACGATCTCCATGTAGGGCGACGGGCCGCAGACGTAGAACTCGCCGCTGCCGGCCGACTCCCCGGCGAAGGCCGACACCGTCTCCGCCCTGATAAGGCCGTGCTCCACGTCGTATGAGCGGACCACCGTGAGGCGGTCGCCATGGCGCTCCTCGAGTTCGTCCAGATGCCCGGCGAAGATCACGCTGTGGCGGTCGCGGTTGGCGTAGTGGAGCCGGACGCGACGTGCGGTGGTGGCCAGAGCCGTCTTGATCAACGAGAAGACCGGGGTGATGCCGCTGCCGGCGGCGAAGGCCACCAGGTCGTCGCTGGTCTCGGTCAGCTGGAAGAAGCCGGCCGGGGGCGACAGCTCGATCACCTCGCCCGACCTCAAATGGTCGACGACCCAGTTCGACACGACTCCACCCGGCACGCGCTTCACCGTCACCGTCATGTCCTCGCCCAGGTCCGGCGACGAGGACATGGAGTAGCAGCGCATCTGGACCCGGCCTTCCACGGGCAGCTGGAGGTTGCAGAACTGCCCGGCCCGGTACGAGAAGGTGTCGGCCAGCTCGGGCGGCACCTCGAGGACGAGCGACACGGCGTCGGCTGTCAGCCTGACCACCCGGGCCAGGCGCACCGGGTGAAAGCCGTGGTCACGGAGGTGCCGGGGGAGGCTCAGGGTCGGCTCCGGGCGGGCCATGTCCCTACGATAATGACATTCTCATGAAATGCCAATGAGGCTCGCACAAGGGCGCCCAGCGTGCCATAGTGCCGTGCTGGGCCCAGGGAGAGTCGAGAGAGGAGAACGTTTGCTCGGCATGGGGTGTCGTGGCTGAGGTGAGGGACACTGGCTCCCTCTCGGCACGGCGGACAGCCGTCGTCACCGGTGGAGGGTCGGGCATCGGTCAAGCCGTGGCCGAGCGCCTGGCAGGCGACGGCCACGCCGTGGCCGTGTTCGACTCGAACGGTGATGCGGCCACCGCGGTGGCGGGCAAGGTGGCGGCATCGGGCGCCTCTTGCATCGGTGTGACCGTCGATGTGACCGACCGGGCGGCTATCGCCGCCGGCCTGGAGGAGGTGCACCGCCAACTCGGTCCGGTGACCGTGCTCGTGAACTCGGCCGGCCTCGACGCCTTCGATCCCTTTCTGAAGATCGATCCTGAGAAGTGGGACCGCCTCCTGGCGGTGAACCTCACCGGCACTTTCAACATGTGCCAGTTGGTCCTCCCCGACATGGTGGGCGCCGGCTGGGGCCGGGTCATCAACATCTCGTCCTCGAGCGCCCATAGCGGCCA
>JASHZK010000204.1 GCA_030042575.1 Acidimicrobiales bacterium | reverse complement strand
TCGGCCGCCATGACGAGATCGCCTTCGTTCTCTCGGTCCTTGTCGTCGACCACCACCACCATCTCGCCACGACCGATGGCGGCGATGGCCTGTTCGACTCCGGCGAAGGTCACGGCCGGAGCTCCCTCTCCGCCTCGGCGGCAAGCTCCACCCGCAGGTCGCCCCCCAGGCGCTCGACCGAGACGAGCCGGCCCCTCCACAGCTCGGCCATGGTGCGGGCACCGGGACCGGCGAACAGGGGGCGGGCGTCGTCGCCGCCGAAGAGCGCCGGGGCCACATAGAGCACGTAGCGGTCCACCAGCCCGGCGGCGTGGAACTGGTGGGCCACGTTGGCACCGCCTTCGACCAGCACTTGGAGCACGCCTTTGTCGCCCAGCTGCTCGAGCACGTGGCCCGGATCACCTTCGGCCTCCAGGGCCGGTGCCACACGGGCTGCATCCGGAGCGCGGCCGAGCACCACGCGCAACGGTTGGTGCGCAGGAGAGGGATCGGTGCGCACCGTGAGGGCGGGATCGTCGGCGCGGACCGTGCCGGCGCCGACCAGCACGGCGTCGGACTCGGCTCTCAGGCGCTGGGCGTCGGCCCGGGCCTCGGGGCCGGTCAACCACTTCGAGCTTCCATCGGGGGCGGCGATGCGGCCGTCGAGGGTGACGGCCAGCTTGAGCACCACCCAGGGACGGCCGGTGCGGCGGTGCTTCAGGTAGGGCGCCAGCAACTCGGTCGCCTCCGCCCGGCCCACTCCCTCGGTGACCTCGACCCCCGCCTGCCGCAGCGTGGCCACCCCGGTTCCAGCCACCTGGGGGTCGGGGTCACGTACCGACAGCACCACTCGTGACACCCCCGCCTGGACGACGGCGGTGGCGCACGGCGGGGTCCTCCCGTGATGGGCGCAGGGTTCGAGCGTCGTGTACAACGTCGCGCCCCGTGCCGCCTCTCCGGCGGCCTCCAGGGCGACCACTTCGGCGTGGCGCCCTCCGGGCGCCTCGGTGGCCCCTTCGAAACGGAGGGGGGCCGATCCGGTGCCCGACGAGGCGGCGGCGATCACGCATCCCACCCACGGGTTGGGCGACGTCCGGGTGCGCACAGAGCGGGCCAGCTCCAGTGCCCTGGTGATGGCCACCAGGTCCTCGCCCCGCTCGTGGTGCCCACCCGGCCCGGGTGACGGGACGTGGGCCTCGGTCATGGCCTCACGAGTCTACTTTCACCCCTGCCGTGGGCCTCGTGCCAAGGCCTTCTCCGCCGCCAGGCGGATACGTCGGGCCGCCTCCCAGGGCCGCTCGTCGTCGAAGATGGCCGACCCCGCCACGAGCACCCTGGCCCCGGCACGAACGACCAGAGGGGCGGTCTCCTCGTCGATGCCGCCGTCGACCTCCAGCTCGGCCGGCGAGCGGGCCCGGTCGAGGGCGGCGCGGGCCTGCTCGATCTTGGGCAGCACGTCGGCCATGAAGCTCTGGCCGCCGAAGCCGGGGAACACCGTCATGCACAGCACCAGGTCGCAATGGGCCAAGAACGGCTCTATGGCTCGGAAGGAGGTGTCGGGGTTGAGCGCCACGCCGGCCCGCATCCCCAGGCGGCGGGTCTCGGCCAACAGGGAGGCGGTGTCGCCCACCTCGACGTGCACCGTGCAGCCGTCGGCTCCGGCTTGGGCGAAGGCCTCCAGATAATCACCGGGATTGTCCATCATGAGATGACAATCGAAGAACAGCCCCGAGTGGCGGCGCAGGGACGCCACCACCGGTGGCCCGATGGTCAGGTTCGGCACGAAGTGGCCGTCCATCACGTCCACGTGCAACCAGTCGGCTCCGCTCGAGACCTCCCCCACCGCCTCGGCCAGACCGCCGAAGTCGGCCGAGAGCAGCGACGGGACGATGCGCAGCACCGCCGCCGAGCCTACCGCCGAGCCACAGTGACTCCCCCGGGCGGCGGCACCGACCACGAGCTCGAGCAGGCGCCGACGGTCGCCGGATCGAGCTCGGCGGCTACTCGAGTTGTTCGGCCGGTTCCGTTCGCACCCCTCGTCGCCACTGGTCGGCCGACATCGCCCTTGCCCCTTCGGGTTGCACCAGGTGGAGCTCGATCACCCCGTCGCCCGTAGCCACGCCGATCCCGCTCAGCGTTCCCGGCACCCCGTCGGCTCGGCCCGACGGGCCGACCGCCGCGTCCAGGATGCGCAGCCGTTTTCCCCGAAACGTGGTCCAGGCCCGGTCCAGACGCACCAGGCGCCTGATCTCGGGGGCCGGTCGGGACCAGTCGATGCGAAGCTCGTGGGGCTCGATCTTGGCCGCATAGGTGGGCTCGCCCGCCTGGGGCTCTCCTGGTCCCAAACCGGAGAGGCCGTGAACCAGGAGCTCGACCAACATCCCGGCGCCGAGCAGCGACAGTTTCTCGGTGAGCGCCCCGGCGTGCTCCTCGCCCATGGAGAGCTCTCTTCGAGCCAGCACCGGGCCGGTGTCGAGACCGGCCTCCAGGCGCATGATGCACACCCCGGTGACGGTGTCGCCGGCCAAGATGGCCCGCTCGACCGGCGCCGCCCCTCGCCAACGGGGCAGGAGCGAGAAGTGCAGGTTGACCAGGTTCACCACGTCCAAGACGGACTGCGGCACGATGCGGCCGTAGGCCACGACCACACCCAATTCGGCCTCGACCGACTTCACGTCCTCCAGACGATCGGTGACGGGAAGTCCGAGGCGGCGGGCGGCGTCGGAGACAGGGCTGGGCGAGCGGGCCGGACCGCGCCCGCGACGGGTGTCGGGGCGCGACACCACCAAGGCCAGGTCGTGGCCGGCGGACACCAGTGCCTCCAGGGGGGCCACCGCTGCCTGGGGGGTGCCGAGGTAGAGGAGTCGGGCCATGGATGCGACGAAGGGGATCGATGCGGAACCCGGCGGTGGGCCGGCGTCGGTGCGCCGCCGGCGTCAGAGCCGGGGCGCGCCCTCCCCGGTTTCGTCGCCGTCGTCCTCGGGCCGCGGCGACAGCTGCGACAGGCCGTCGGGGTCACCGGCTGCGAGGTCGAGCGCACGCGCCCGCAAGACGCCCATGGCCTCACGGCGCTGCTCGGCGTCGAGGCGCTCGACGAGCAGAACGCCGTTCAGGTGGTCGACCTCGTGCTGGAGGACCCGGGCCAGGTATTCGTCGGCCTCCAGGGACACCTCGTTGCCTTGAAGGTCGTACCCCCGCAGGTGCACCTCCTTGGGTCGGACGATGGGCCACGACAGTCCGGGCACCGACAGGCAACCCTCCTCGAAGGTCCATTCCCCCCGGGCCTCCGACAACACCGGGTTCACCACTGTCCTTGGACCTTCTCCGTCACCGGTGTC
>JASHZK010000203.1 GCA_030042575.1 Acidimicrobiales bacterium | reverse complement strand
CCCTCCTCGACGTATCGCTGAGCGAGCCTCCGCTCGGCGAGACCGGAGTACTTTGCTCGCTCGCCGAGTCGGCGACGTGTCTCGGAGGCCAGCCGCAGGGTGTAGTGGTCGCTCACCCTCCCGATAGTACCACGGCGTGGCACTAAGTGACACCAGGCTACAGGACCAATTAGCCGGTACGGTAATGCCCCGTGTTCGTGTCCGACCTGCGGCACTTTTTGGGGATGGCCGAAGACGCCCCCGGCCCTGCCAAGCGGATGGCGGAGCGCCTGTCCTCCATCGTCCGCGCCGCCACCTCGGGTCTGGTTGAAGAAGCTTGGACGAGTGCATTGCCCTGTACGCGCCGACCGGGCCGGCAGTCCTGCCTCGGACACATCCAGGTGCTTCGGCGCGATGACTCGGTCCACTGGCGATGCGACGCCTGCGGCGATGGCGGGGTCATAAGCGGCTGGAGGACTCCCCGTACCACCTACGACTCCGCCGTCCAGTTCCGCATTCGGAGTGGACGAGTGTCGCAGTGCCAGGGGAGGTCGTTGCAACGCTGCGAGGGATCATGGTGCTCGACTCTGACACGGAGCGCTACGTATTCCGCGCCCGAGCCACGCCCAAAGGCGCCGAGCTGCTGGGAAGTATCGCCAATCTCGAAGAGCTCGTTGGTTTCGTTGCTGCCGAGGGCAATCACGAGGAGGATCGTCGTCGGCGGGGACGACTCGACGTCGCGTTTGCTCTGCTCAACGACGCGCTGGTACAGATGCCCGACGTCTAGGTGCACGGACGTAATGACGGCCTCGCACCATCGAGTCTTCGATTATCGGTGGGAGACAGAGGCAAATGCGCGCGAGATTGAGCAGGCGGCCGCCATGGCGGCCGCCATATGCAGGCATGGTGTGCTGCCTCTTCGCTCAATCAGAGGCACGGATGCGCGAAATCTATCGATGTCACCTCCACCAGGTCGTCTACTCAAAGTTCCACTTCAGGGTACCTGTAAGCCCTATGCGGGCATCATGCCGCGACACGCGAAGAGTCGTCGTTTCGTGCCCTAGATGGGGCTCACGCAGACTCCTCAGGAACGCGAGAATCAGAGAGGCATTCAGACAAGGCCAGATTGAAAACCGGCCCAGATGCCCGCCCTCTTCGATACACGTCGCGTGTTTGAGGCGGCTTGGGATCAGTAGGCGCTTGGCGCATCCTCCACTTGGTGAGTCGCCTGGACCGTTACGGCGCACCTGGCGGGACTGCCGAGCGACGTGTCCAGAGGCACTGACACCGTCCACGTCGCACCCGATCCGGCTTCGACGTACGGAGCCCTCTCTTGTGACAGATATCCCAGCTGGTAACCGGCTGGATAGCCGGAACTCGGTGCGGTGTACACATACAGCTCGACGACATCACCAAGGCGGGGGTAACCCTGGACGACGAATCCGCTGTAGCCCCCTGTCGCCGTCACCGTCGATGCGCTGAGCACACAGGAAGACGGTGCCAAGATCGACGCCGTGAGTGACACGCCGTCGTTAGTCGCTTGCACTTGGATCGGAAGCGTGGAGCCGGTCGTTGTCGGGCTGGATGCCGTAGTCGAAGTTGTCGGCGAAGAGGTCGAGGTCGTTGGGGCTGACACAGGCCGACCCGTGGATGAGGACGACGGAATCACCCATCGTCCGACGGCGATCCCACCACCAGCCAGCAGTACGCCAACCAGTAACGCTCCGAGGATCCGCAGAGGCATCCGAGATCACCTACCTGTCAGCGACGTTACATCGGTGAAGGACCGCCCAGCAGTCCCTGCGGGAGGGGTGCGGTCTCGTCAAGGGCTGGCGTGGAAACTCCGCCCTGGCCGGGCCTACGGACCTGGTCGGGGGCGCCGAGGCCGTCCGGGATCAGCCCGGCTGAGTGTTATCAGCGCCCCGCCCCCTCGGTCAGGTAGCGCGAAGCGGTCGTATCGAGCGGGGTCGAGAACCGCGGATACCGGGCGAGAACTATGGAAAGGGAACCGTGCCAGGGCCAGGGGTGGTTGTCTCATATTTCCCTCCCAAGCCCTCGACCCGCACCGGCTTGTAGCCACCGGCAACGGCATATAGCTCGTAATTCCCGGGCTTCCCGGTCCAGCACAAGCCAACGATCTCGTTGGCAGCAGCCTTGGGAAAGGCGTGGGGAGCGGCCAGGACACCAGGGCCAATACGAAGTGTTCTCACATCCTGAACGGTGCCGGGGGCCCAGTTCAGGGCCTTGGACCCGAAGGCGCCTTGGCACAGGGATTTCGCCTCTGTCGAAGGAGAAGATGAACAACCACTGAGGGCCACGGAAACCATGGCCAGTGCCGTGGCTGCCACCAGGACGCGACCCCCAACCGCACCGCACTGGTGGTTCACCACGGCTACATTCAATCTCGCAAATGCCGGGGGTCGTCCGGCCTGGCCAGGGCCCGTTTAGGAGGCTCCCAGGGCCACGCCGCTCGGATAGCCCGGCTCGGCGTGATCTCGGGCGGGGGGGCGTTATGCCAGGGTGAGCGTCTCGGGCACATCTACACAACCCGGATGCCCGCCCTTTTCGATACCGCTGCGCGGTTGCGGGCGGATCAGCCGTTTACGGCGTAGAGCTTCCAGGTCCCGGGCACTCCCTTCAGCTCGTGGTCTCCACGGTCTTCGAACTCAATGCCCGAACCGATCAAGAGGGGTGGGATTGCAGCTGATACGAGGACTTCGCCTGCGTTGGCCAGAGCAGCGACGCGGGCAGCAATGTGGACCGCCATCCCAGCTACATCGTCGCCTCGCAACTCAATCTCTCCGCTATGTAGTCCCGCTCTGACTTCAAGTCCCAGTGCTCGGACCGCGTCTCGGATGGCGCACGCACACTGGATCCCACGACCCGGTCCGTCGAATGTGGCCAGGAAGCCATCACCTGCCGTGTCCACCTCTCGTCCCCGAAAGCGGGCGAGTTGACGCCGTACTGCAGCATCGTGCGAATCAAGCAACTCGAGCCATACGCGATCGCCCAGCTGCGCTGCTTTCTCGGTCGAGCCGACGATGTCGGTGAACATCATCGTTGCCAGAACCCGGTCGGGTTCGGGGCCCGAGATCCGCCCCGTAAGGAATTCCTCGACTTCGTCCAGGAGGCCGTCGCTATCGCCCACGAAGAACAGGTGGTCGTCCCCGGCAAGTTCCACGTAACGGGCGCCAGCGATGTGCTCCCCCAGGTAACGACCCGCCCCGACATCGAGGAATCGGTTGCCGGTGCGATGCAGGACGAGAGTGGGCACGTGGAGGGCGGGCAGAAGAGCACGAACGTCGACGTGGACGTGCGACCCGATGGTGTCGGGAGCGACCCCTAGACGCTCCGCCCGAGCGAGCCACGTCCGAAATCCTTCATCGTTCGCCTTCGATGGGGCGATCACTTCGGCCATCGCTCCCGTGCCCCACATCTCCCGTGCTATGGCAGCGAAGACCTCCAGGCCCTCAGGCGACAGGCCCCAGGGATAGTCGTCGCTTTGGAGATAGGCGGCATAAGTGTTCACGAGCACGAGAGCCATGACTCGCTCGGGGTATCTGGTGGCGTAGCGGATGACCGTGGAGCCACCCAGGCTGAAGCCGACGAGAACGACCCGTTCACAACCAGCTGCATCCAGCACAGCCGTGAGGTCTCCGCAGATGATGTCCTCGTCTAGAAGGTCCTTGGGATTACCCCCGGACGCACCAACACCCCGGAGTTCCCTCCAGATGGTTCGGCTGAAGCCACCGAGGCGCTTGGCGAAGCGGACGAAGCTTGGGTCTTCCCAAAGCAGGTCGATGGGGATGGCTAGACCCGGTGGGAACACCAGGTCGATTGGTCCGTCTCCGGTGACCTGGTAGGCGATGCTGACTCCGTCAGGAGTCTTGACGTACTTGGCGATGGGTCGCTCGTCCACGGCGCTCAGTCTCGTCCGTCGCCACGAAGGCTGCTCGGAGATGTTCAGGTTTCATCAGGCCGCGGGTTGTCCAGACCGAGCGTTGTGCCGTTTACCCCACCCCCATCATCGGCCCCCCACCC
>JASHZK010000202.1 GCA_030042575.1 Acidimicrobiales bacterium | reverse complement strand
ACCAGGGCGTTCGCCACGAGCTGTGGGTGATCGAGGACCGGAGCCTCGTCGACGCCATCAGCCTCGGTGTCGGCTCCTCGCCGGTGGTCATCGCCGACGGCCATCACCGCTACGAGACGGCCCTCACCTATCAAGCCGAGCGACGTGCCAAGCGTGACGGTGTGGGAGGCGACTACGACTTCGTGATGGCGCTCGTCGTCGAACTGGCCGCTGACCAGTTCACCGTGGGGCCCATCCACCGTCTCGTCCACGGGGTTCTCGAGGGATTCGACGTGGTCGAGGCCTTCTCCCAGTGGTTCGACACCGTACGGGCCGGCCCGGCCGACGAGGAGGTGGTGGGAGCCGTGGCCCGGACCCAGGCCCTGGCCCTGGTGACCGGTGGCGACGTCTGGTTGCTCAATGCACGCGACGGCAGCTACGAGGCGGCCGGCTCCGACCTCGACTCGAGCGTCGTCTCCATGGCCATCGACGCCATCCCCGGGGCCGAGGTGAGCTACCCACACGACTGGCGGCCGGCGGTGAGCAGCGTGGTGGCCGGAAATGCCGCCGCCGCCGTGCTCATGCGCCCGGTCACCGTGAGCCAGATCGGAGAGTGGGCTCACGCCCGCCGCCGGATGCCCCCCAAGAGCACCTATTTCCATCCCAAGCCGCGTACCGGAATGGTCTTCCGCCCCGTGCGGGACTGACCACCACCCAACGCAGGGACCCCCTGAGCGGGGAGTCGGGCCGCTGGCGTAAGCGAGCTGTCTCGGACGGAACCGGGGCGGCGCGGCGCTGCCCCCTCGTAGCGCAGCAGGCCGGCTGCGCTCACGTCGCGCCCGCCCCGTTTCCGTTGTCCTTCCGAAGGCACCCGTTCTTGCGCGAACGACGGCGAACGAGCACCCACAGTGGTATCGGCACGATGGCGGGCCGGCTGAAGACCGGCCGTTCCATGGCACTTTCGGGCGGAGTGCGCCCGGCCAGGTTCTCAGCAAGGTCGCCGGCCAACCTCACCTCGAATCCTGGCCGGGTCACCTGATGGAGGTGGCGAAGCCGGCGCAGGAGATGCGCCCCAGACCACGAGGAGGACCCAGGCCCCATGAGCAACACCACCACACTGTCGGGCAACCTGACCCGGGATCCGGAGATCCGCTACACCCGAGACGGCCAGGCCAACGCCACCTTCGGGCTCGCCGTCAATCGCCGTTGGCAGCCGCGGGGCAGCGAGGAGTGGGAGGAGGCGACCTCCTTCTTCGACGTCGTGTGTTGGCGCGACCTGGCCGAGAACGTCGCTCTCAGCCTGGTGAAGGGCAGCCGGGTCATCGTGACCGGCCGCCTCGACCAGCACGTGTGGGAGACCGAGCTCGGCGAACGCCGAAGTCGGGTGGAGATCACGGCCGACGAGGTGGGACCGTCGCTCCGATTCGCCACCGCCGAGGTCACCAGGTCAGAGCGTCGGACCCCCGACCACGACGGCGTCGGCGGCCGCTCCGATCCCGTCGACGCCCCGTCGGTGGGAGCCGACGTCTGAGCGGCAGCCCTCGGGCCCGGTCCCCCTCGCCGCCGGGTCCCGAGGGCCGTCGCCTGGGCGTTCGCCTTGACCGCGGCCGGCCGTCGTCGGTGGGCCTCGCCCCACCGGCGCCGCCGAGGCCACCCAGCTCGATTCGAGGAAGGTGTCATGGAACTCATCGACCTCACGCCGGGGCTGGCCCCGACTCTGTGGTGGAGCGGGCCTCTACCGGCCCTGATGCAGGGACTGCTGTTCGCGCTCGCCGTCGGTGTCACCGGCTGCGTGGCGTTGGTCGCCCTGCACGTGACACGGCGGCGCCAGCGGTCCCGGCCATGAGCCCTGTCCATCCGACCGGCACCGGAGGTACCTTCGCCAACGCCGTGGTCCTGGTCAAACGCGAGGTCTTCGACGCCCTCGAAGCATGTGCCAATGCAGAGCGCGCTCTGTTGCGATGTGGACGTGCCGGCGAAGCTGCGGCCATCGCCGCCCTCTTCGAGATGCTCGAGGACCGGGTGGTGCTGGACGCCGTCGCCCCGGGCACCTCGAGCACAACGCCGCCGCCGGCCCCGGCGAGCGGGCCCGGCTACGCCGTGGGCTCCGCCGGCTCGAACTCCAACGACAGGGAGTTCACGCAGTAGCGCAAGCCCGTGGGCGCCGGACCGTCGGGGAAGACGTGGCCCAGATGCCCCCCGCAGCGGGCACAGGTGATCTCGGTCCGGATCATGCCGTGCGAGCGGTCTCGGGTCTCCACGATGACCCCGTCGCTCACCGACCTGGTGAAGCTGGGCCAGCCCGAGCCCGAGTCGAACTTGTCGTCGGAGCGGAACAGTGCCGCACCGCAGCCGGCGCAACGGAAGAGCCCGGGATCGTGCACGTCCAGCAGGGCCCCGGTGAAAGCCGGCTCGGTCCCCTTCTCGCGCAACACGTGGTAGCGGTCAGGGGGCAGCTCGGCCTTCCACTGGTCCTCGGTCTTGTGGGCGGGCTGGTCCATCTCTGATCTCCGTCGGGGTCTCCGGGCCAGTCTGCCTGATCCTGTGCAGGATCTGTCCGGCGGGCCCGAACAGGGGTTTTGCTAACGTCGGTCCGCCCATGGACCTCCGCGAGAGCCCCGAGGACGCTGCGTTCAGGCGCCAGGCTCGCAGCTGGCTGGAGGCCAACCTCTCCGGCGAGTTCGCCGAGGCGCGGGGCCGGGGTCACGCCGGAAACGAGCACGAAGGGCGCGAGACCCGCCTGGCCTGGGAGCGTCACCTGGGCCGCAATGGTTGGTCGTGCGTGGGGTGGCCGCCCTCGGCCGGAGGGCGTGGCGCCACCTTGGCCCAGCAGGTCATCTGGAACGAGGAGTACGTCCGAGCTGACGCCCCGGCCCGCGTGGGCGTCTTCGGTGAAGGGCTTCTCGGCCCCACCCTGATCGCCTATGGCACCGAGAAGCAAAAGCGCCGCTTTCTCGAGCCCATCCGGCTCGGTACCGAGCTGTGGTGTCAGGGGTACTCGGAGCCCGACGCCGGATCGGACCTGGCCAACGTGCAGACCCGTGCCGTCCTCGACGGCCACCGGTGGGTGATCACGGGCCAGAAGGTGTGGACGTCGTACGCGCAGTGGGCCGATTGGTGCTTCGTCCTGGCCCGCACCGATCCCGACCAACCTCGCCACCGAGGGCTCTCCTACCTCCTCGTTCCCATGCACCAGCCCGGCGTCGAGGTCCGGCCCATCGTCCAGCTCACCGGCACCGCCGAGTTCAACGAGGTCTTCTTCGACGAGGCACACACCGACGCCGACCTGGTGGTGGGGGACGTGGACGACGGCTGGAGGGTGGCGCTGGCGACACTGGCTTTCGAACGCGGCGTGGGCCTGCTCGGCGACATCGTGCACTTCCGTCGCCAGCTGGAGGAGATCCTCGCTCTTGCCCGCGAGAACGGCCGCGGCGCCCATCCGCTGGTCCGCCAGCGCCTGGCCGAGTCCTGGCTCCGGCTGTTCATCCTCCGGCTCAACGTGCTGCGGTCGCTCACCGGCGTCGAGGGGCCGGCTGCCTCGCCCCAAGCGTCGATCGCCAAGCTGTACTGGGCCAGCTGGCATCGCCGCATGGGCGAGTTGGCCATGGACGTGATCGGCACCGGGGCCACCGTCGACCTGCACGAGAGCACCGACCTCCAGCAGGTCTTCCTGTTCAGCCGAGCCGACACCATCTACGGCGGCTCCAACGAGATCCAGCGCAACATCATCGCCGAGCGCGTCCTGGGACTGCCCCCCGAGCCCAAGGCCGCCTCCGAGGCACCGACCACCTCGGCCAGGATGCCGGCATGACCGGGCAACCCTCTGCGCCCCCCGAGCCCCCGGGCCATGGGCTCCTGGCCGGCAAGGTGGTGGTGGTGACGGCGGCGGCCGGCACCGGGATCGGATTCGCCACGGCCCGGCGCTGCGCCGAGGAGGGTGCCGTCGTGGTGGTCTCCGATACCCACGAGCGCCGTCTGGCCGAGTCCGCCGACCGCTTGGCCGAGCTCTTCGACGGACGCCCGCTGGCCGTGCCCTGCGACGTGACCGTGGAGGAGCAGGTGCAGGGTCTCTATGAGGCCACCCTGGCCGAGCACGGCCGGCTGGACGTGGCCGTCAACAACGCCGGCCTGGGCGGGAACGTGGCGCTCGTGGACATGACCGACGAACAGTGGCGCGCCGTGCTCGACGTCACGCTCACGGGGACGATGCGCTGTACGCGCGCCGCCCTGCGGATCATGTTCGGGCAGGGATACGGGGTGATCGTCAACAACGCCTCGGTGCTCGGCTGGCGGGCTCAGGCCGACCAGGCCCATTACGCGGCGGCCAAGGCGGGGGTCATGGCCCTCACCCGCTGCGCGGCGGCGGAGGCCGCACCCCACGGGGTGCGGGTGAACGCCGTGGCGCCCAGCCTGGCTCTGCACCCGTTTCTCAACCGGGTGTTCCCCGACGAAGAGCTGGAACGGCTCCGCCAACAGGAGCTGTTCGGGCGCTCGGCCGAGACCTGGGAGGTGGCCAACGTCATCGTCTTCCTGGCCAGCGCCTACTCCTCCTA
>JASHZK010000201.1 GCA_030042575.1 Acidimicrobiales bacterium | reverse complement strand
GCCTGGTCAACCCCGACCAGCTCCGGCCCCTGGTGAGCACGGCGATCCCGTCACCCCACCGCCGGGGCGAGATGGCCTGGTCCGGCGGGTCCAGGACGCCGTCACTCGCTTCCAACCGATGTCGGTGCAAGGTGTCCTCACGATGGCGGGTCTCCTGAGTGAGATTCCGAGCCAGAAGGTGGTCCGGGACAGGCACTTTGCTGGCCAGGGGTTCACCTTTGTGGGGCATCCCTGGGATATTCCTCTCGACCGACACCGAGCTTCAAGGAGTAGCTTCGAGCCACGAGAGCGCTACTGAAGAAGGTCTCGTGGTGCGGAGGTGAGAGGATGGCCAAGTCCGTAGCAGAGGCCATGTGGGAGATGCTGGCGCGAGCAGGGGTTCGGCGGTGCTACGGGATCGTCGGCGATGCGCTGAACCCCGTGATCGACGCGTTGCGCCGGAATGGTTCGGTGGACTTCGTCCACGTGCGCCACGAGGAGTACGGGGCGTTTGCCGCCGTCGCAGAAGCGCGCCTAACCGGAAACCCGGTGGCGGTGTGCGGGACGGCGGGACCGGGGGTGACGCATCTCATCAACGGCCTTATCGATGCTCGCAAAGAAGGCGTGCCGATCATGGCCATCGCCGGAGATGTCGAGTCGTCGCTACTCGACTCGGACGCTCTCGAGGAGCTCAATCCATACAAATTCTTCGACACGGCCGCGCTGTACATCGGACGCCTTGTCAACCCCGAGCAGCTGCGGTCAGTGGTGAGCACGGCAATCATCACCGCGATCGCCGAACGCGGTCCCGTGGTGATCTCCCTGCCAGGCGATGTGGCGGCTGCTGACGCGCCCACGGAACCGCTGCGCGTGCCTTTGCCGGCCAGGACCATCGGCGGGGCCTCCGCTCCCGATCTCGACACCATGGCCGCGCTGATCAACGGCGCCGAGACGGTGGCCATCTTCGGTGGGGATGGCTGCGCCCAGGCCCAGGAGGAGGTTCGCGAGCTCGCCATCCGCCTCAAGGCGCCGGTTGGCTATAGCTTCAAGGGCAAAGAGTGGCTCGAACACGAAAATCCCAACGCGGTAGGTATGACGGGCCTGCTCGGCTATGGCGGTTGCCACAGTGCGATCAACGGTGCAGACGTGCTGTTGATGCTCGGAACGGACTTCCCCTTCAGCGACTTCTTGCCGCAAAAGAGGGTGAAGATCATCCAGGTCGACCGCCATCCCGGGCACCTCGGGCGCCGGGCTCCGCTCGAACTCGGCGTCGTCGGCGACGTGGCAGCTACGCTCCGCGGCCTCATTCCGAAGATCAAAGGCAAGCACGATGAACAGTTCTTGAGGGAGCACATTGCACAAACCGAGCGCGCCCGCCGCCGCCTGCGGCACTACGTCACAAAAGGACCCGGCATCAAGCCGATCAGGCCCGAGTTCGTGGCGGCGGTCTTGTCCGAACTGGCCGACGATGACGCCGTCTTCACCGTGGATACCGGCACGCCCTGCATCTGGGCCGCTCGCCACATCGAGTACGGGGGGTATCGCCGCCTGTTCGGCTCGCTCACCTGGGCGTCCATGGCCAGCGCTTCGCCGAATGCCTTTGGAGCGGCGCTGGCTTTCCCGGGTCGTCAAGTCATCGCCTTGTGCGGTGATGGCGGCTTCACAATGCTGGGGCTGGGCGATTTGCTGACCCAAGTCCAGCGAAGAACCCGTGTTGTGAACGTGATCTTCAACAACGGCATGCTCGATTTCGTCAATATCGAGCAGCAGGAGGCTGGCTTCGTCCCGTTCGGAACCGACTTCTTGAACCCAGACTTCAGCCAGGTCGCTACGGCCTTTGGTGCGTATGGCATCCGTATCGAGGAGCCGGGCGACGTGCGTGACGCCTTAAGCACCGCGCTCGGCCACACCGCTGGGCCCGTGGTCGTAGATATCGTGGTGGAGCCTTACGCCCTCGCCCTGCCTTCCCACGTTCCGGCGAAGACGGCCAAAGGCTTTACGATGAGTATGTGGAAACAAGTGCTGAGCGGGCATCTTGATGAGGTCATCGAAACCGTCGAGCACAACGTTCGCTTACTCTGAGATCGCCCGCTGAACCCGAACGCCACATGACCTCGAGTGAGGAGGGCGTGAGGACAAGGTTACGGCATGACTGGAACCACCTTTACCGGTCGTTGTCGACTCCCGGCCTACTCGCGGTTGGGTGCCTCAGTCATTCTCGACGAGATTCGTGAACCTGTACCAGCTATCACCAGAGCATGATCCACCCGCGTGGATCAAGAAACGTACAGGGCGACAGTGGATTCAAGCGGCTCGATGGCCCGAGACCGCGACAATGCCAGTCTGCGCTTACCGGCGACCCCCCACAAAGAGCTGGACTCGTAGGACGCCCAGACCCTGGGAGACCGGCAGGAACGGGAGGTGGCGGGCGGGTTGGGACTCACGGCTCAGCGAGGTGTATCTCTCCACCGATCTCGGTCACCCGGTAGCGCCTCAGCCTGGCCACCGCGTTCGTGACAGAGCGCACGACCTGGCGCACCGGGGCGAACAACGCCCCTTGGGGACCGAGCGTCATCTTTCCCGTAGTCACGTCGTACTCGGCACCGTGCCACGGGCACTTGAGGCATCCGTTCTCCGTCACCTTGCCTTCACCCAGTGAGGCGCCCAGATGGCGACAGCGGTTGGATACGGCAAAGGGCTGGCCCGACGCCTCACCCACGGCGAGCTGGCCAAGACGGGTGTGAACCTTCTTGACGCCACGGTCTCCGAGGTCCCTCACGTTCACGAGTTTCGGGCCATCGGCCATAGGGCCTCCTCCTTGTGGTCTCCGTCGAGTCGGCGGGGATTTGTCGAACCTCGCTCTGAGGGTAGGGTCAGCCCGGAAGCAATGGGCGACGATCTCCACGTGCGCCGAAGTAGGCCAGTCGCAGATGGTCCTGGATGGAGTGTTGGTTGTCGGCTCCAGAGAATGGATGCTGGTTACCGTCCCTGTCACTCACGGTCAGCTCGAAAGGCTCCGGAGCGCTCTTGGCATACTCGGAGTCGGCTATCACCGCCACCAATGGCCCGTATCCACCTGATGGTCTCTCCTTGAGGACCATGAGATCTCCCGATGAACTGCCGAGCTGGACGTCGACGGCGTCAACTGCGTCTGGCAGGATGTGGTCGACCTCGACGAGGTCGGTCTCCTCGATGAGCCGTCGAGCGACCTCCTCGGGCACTCGGATGACTGGTCCCATGCCTACCGCGCCTCCTTGCCTAGGGATGGACAATCATGCCTCCACCGCAAGCTCTGCCCACCCACCAGCATCAAGCCTCACAGTTGTCTCGGTGGGCCAGAGACCGCTCGACGCCCTGGTGGCCCTCGGCGAGCTCACGGCCCCGTCGTTCCAGCGGCGGGCCAGCACATCGCCGTCCTCCACGGGGGACGGCGATGGCGTTGACACGGATGGCGGTCATGGTTCCCATCATGACCGTCCGGTCACGGAGCCACCAACCCAGCTGACAACTCCGAGGTGACGATCTCGGCTGACCACGCTCGGTGTTCGGCGTAGTGGGCACGAAAATAGGGGCCGTCAAGGATGTGGGTCGTGACTCAGCACTGGCAATCGGCGCATCGACGACCCCGATACGCCATCTGGCGGTGATTCTCGCTTAGCCCTCCGGGGCGGATGTCACACGGCCGTTTGGGCGCGACCTGGGAGGATCCACCCCGGGCGGGGGAAGTGACAGGTGTACCCGTTGGGATAGCGCTCCAGGTAGTCCTGGTGCTCGGCTTCAGCCTCCCAGAATGGACCGGCCGGTGTGATCTCGGTGACGACGCGGCCGGGCCAAAGCCCTGACGCCTCTACGTCGGTGACGGTGTCTTGTGCTGTCCTGCGTTGCTCGTCGTCCAAGTAGTAGATGGCGGAACGATAGCTGGTGCCTACGTCGTTGCCTTGACGATTGAGGGTCGTCGGATCATGGATCTGGAAGAAGAATTCGAGGATTTGACGATATGAGGTCCGCTCAGGGTCGAAGGTGATCTCGATGGCCTCGGCATGGGTGCCGTGGTGGCGGTATGTGGCGTGATCCACATCCCCCCCGGTGTAGCCAACGCGAGTCGAGATGACACCAGGGAGCTTGCGGACCAGGTCCTGCATACCCCAGAAACACCCACCGGCGAGAATCGCCATCTCCGTTCGGTCACTCATGTGTGCCCTCTGCTCCCTTCATGGCTCGTTCCAGGACTGCCTTGTACTGCCCGTAGCCTTCCGCCTCCAGATCCTCATAGGGGACGAACCGCAGAGCGGCGGAATTGATGCAGTAGCGCAAGCCACCCTCCTCGGGCGGCCCGTCGTCGAAGACGTGGCCCAGGTGGCTGTCCCCGTGTGCCGAGCGAACCTCAGTCCGGATCATCCCGTGGCTGCGGTCGTTCTTCTCGACGATGTTCGAAGCCTCGAGGGGAATAGTGAAGCTCGGCCAACCACAGCCACTATTGAACTTGTGGGTCGAGGCGAACAGGGGCTCACCGGAAACGATATCGACGTAGATCCCAGGTTCCTTCTGATCCCAGAATTCGTTGTCGAAGGCCGGCTCGGTTGCATCCTCCTGGGTCACCGCGTACTGGCGAGGAGTGAGCTTGGCGACTGTCGTGTGATCCTTTTGGTACTGGTCTGCCACCCTTGACCTCCCTTCCCGAGGTGCGCCAGCCGTTCTCCATGTTTGTCACGACCCTGTCGTGTCCCCGGCCCCACCAACTGCCAACACCCGGGGTCCTCCAAATCGTCCCAGGGTAGGCCGTGCTCGGACTCCCTCTCCTCCCGCCGTGGACCAGCCCTCAGGGGATCCGGGCCCTGCCGAAGGCACATGGGGACGCCCAAGGGCCCCTCCGGCCCGTTCCCCCGGCGTCAGGTCCCGACCCGGGAATGTGCACGGCCGGGGGCCGGTTGTAGGCGTTGTTGTGCGTACAAATGATGGGCGGCCGAGGGAGGAAGAGAAGCGTGGCCAGCGGCAAGGCAGTGGAACTCGGTCTTGACACCTTTGGCGATGTGACCGAGACCGTGACCGGAGAGCCTGGGTCCCAAGCCCAGACCATCCGTGACGTGATCGCCGAAGGCATCCTGGCCGACCAAGTGGGACTGAGGTTCTTCGGGGTTGGCGAACACCACCGTGCCGATTTCGCCATCTCGAGTCCGGAGACCGTCCTCGCGTCGATCGCCTCGAGGACCGACCAGATCCAGTTGGGTTCGGCTGTGACTGTCTTGAGTTCGGACGATCCCGTGCGGGTCTACCAGCGCTTCGCCACTCTTGACGCCGCCTCCCACGGCCGCGCCGAGGTCATCTTGGGCAGGGGCAGCTTCACCGAGTCGTTCCCCCTGTTCGGGTTCGACCTCGAACAATA
>JASHZK010000200.1 GCA_030042575.1 Acidimicrobiales bacterium | reverse complement strand
GTGTTGGCGGCCATGGGTCACCGGGTGAGCGGAAGCGACCTCAAACGTTCGGCTGCCTTCGAGCGCCTGCGGACTTCGGGCCTGGACCTCCACGTGGGCCACGACGCCGCCAACCTGGCGGACGCCGACCTCGTCGCCGTGTCGAGCGCCATCTCTCGGACCAACCCCGAGGTGGCCGAAGCCGAGCGGCGGGGGGTGCCGGTGGCGTCGCGCGCCGAGATGCTGGCGGCCATCGCCGCCTCCCGGCGGTGCGTGGCGGTATCGGGGACACACGGCAAGACCACCACCACCACCATGCTCGCCCTCATCCTGGTCCAGGCCGGCCTGCACCCGAGCTTTCTCATCGGGGGCGACGTCAACGAGATCGGTACCAACGCCCTGTGGGACCGTGGGCAGTGGCTGGTGGTCGAAGCCGACGAGAGCGACGGGACGTTCTTGGGGCTCGACCCCGAGATCGCCCTGGTCACCAACGTGGAGGCCGACCACCTCGACTACTACGGGAGCTACGAAGCACTCCTCGACGCCTTTGACCGTTTCTGCACCGACCGTCCCGGGGGGGTGGTGGCCGGCGCCGACGATCCCGCTTCGGCCGCCCTCGGGCGTCGCCACGGCGCGCGGTTGGTGGGTGCCGCCGCCGACGCCGACTACCGGGTGACCGGTTTGTCGGTCGGGCCCGAGGGAGTCACCTTTGACCTGGTGGAGGCGGGCTCGGTGCTGGGACGCATCGAGCTCCCGGTGACGGGGGCCAACATCGCCCAGAACGCGGCCATGGCCACGGTGGCGGCCATGGCCGTGGGCGCTCCCATGTCGGCGGCCACCGCCGCCCTGGCCCGCTTCGCCGGCGTGGCCCGCCGCTACGAACGGCGAGGCGAGCACAACCGCGTGCTGTTCATCGACGACTATGCCCATCTGCCCACCGAGGTCCGTGCCGTGATCGAAGCGGCCGGGTCCGAGGGCCGGCGCCTGGTCGTGGTCTTCCAGCCCCATCGCTACAGCCGGGTGGCCGCCTTGGGCGAGCAGTTCGCCGACGCCTTCACCGGCGCCGACGTGGTGATGGTGACCGACGTCTTCGCCGCCGGCGAGACGCCGCTGCCCGGGGTGACGGGGCGGGTGGTGGCCGAGGCGGTCGCCCGAGCCCATCCCGACATCGATGTGCGCTACGTCCCCGAGCGCGCCGAGCTGCAGCACGCACTCCTCGCCGTATTGCATCCCGGGGACCTGTGCTTGACACTCGGGGCGGGAGACCTCACCACCCTGCCCGACGAGCTCATGGCCGCGGGACGGTGAACCAGAGGTGAGCGCCACAGACGTCCTCGAGGTGCTCGCTCGGGCGCTGGGGGAGCTGGCCCGAGCCGACGAGCCGCTCGGGGCACGCACCACCTATCGGGTGGGCGGCCCGGCCGCCCTGTGGGTCGATGTGGACGACGAGGAGACGCTCGACGCCGTGCACCGGGCCCTCGCCGCCGTGGGGGAGCCGGTGCCGCTGCTCGTGGTGGGCAAGGGCTCGAACCTGCTGGTGGCCGACGCCGGCTTCCAGGGTTTGGCCCTCGGCCTGGGGCCGAGGCTCGCCGAGATCGAGATCGCCGACCACGTGGTGCGAGCCGGGGGGGCGGCCGGCATGCCGGTGGCGGCCCGTCGCAGTGCCGCCGCCGGCTTGCGCGGACTGGAATGGGCGGTGGGCGTCCCCGGCTCGGTGGGTGGGGCCCTGCGCATGAACGCCGGCGGGCACGGATCGGACACGGCGGGGACCCTGTGGCGTTACCGGACCTTCGACCTGGCCGCCGGCGTGCCCCGTGAGCACGCCTCGCTCGACTTCCGCCCCCGCTACCGCCACTCGTCGCTCGGCCCGGCCGACGTCGTCGTGTGGGCCGAATTCTCCCTCCGGCCCGGCGACGTCGGGGAAGCCGAGGCGCTCGTGGCCGACATCGTGCGCTGGAGGCGCCGACACCAGCCCGGTGGCTCCAACGCCGGCTCGGTGTTCACCAACCCGCCCCAGGCGGCGGCCGGCGAGCTCATCGAGCGGTGTGCGCTGAAGGGCCGGCGCCTGGGCAGCGCCGAGGTCTCGGCCAAGCACGCCAATTTCATCCAGGCCGACGAGGGAGGCTCGGCCGACGACGTGCGACGACTGCTCGACTTGGTCAGGACCGTGGTGGCCGAGCAGACCGGGGTGGTGCTCGTCCCCGAGCTCCTGTTGGTGGGATTCGCCGACACCCCGTCCCCCACGGTGCGGGCCGCCTCCCGCTCCGGCCAACCCTCGACCTCAGCTAGAGGTGCAGGGGACGGAGCCGGGGGGTGACGGCCGCCTCCGCCTCGCGCCGGCCCACGATGCACCCGCGCATGGGCCAACGCCGGGCCGAGGTGGCCCGCGCCCGGAGCCGACGTCGGCTGTGGGTGGCGGGGGGCGCGCTGTCGCTGGCCGCGGCAGGCGCCGGTGTGCTGGCCCTGTTGCACTCACCGCTGTTCTCGGCCCGGCAGGTGACCGTGCGCGGCGCCCGCCACACGGCGGTGGCCCTGGTGCTGCGCACGGCGGGGTTGACGGGTCATCCTCCGCTCATCGACCTCTCGCCCGAAGTGGTGGCCCGGCGTCTGCGGGCGCTGCCATGGGTGGCGCGGGCCGACCTCGTGCGCCACTGGCCGGACTCGGTGACCGTCGAGATCAGCGAGCGCCGGCCGGTGGCCCAAGCCGCCACCTCCAAGGCCGGCACCTGGGCTTTGGTGGACGACTCCGGGCGTGTCCTGCAGTGGCAGGGCCAAGAGGCGCCGGCACTTCCCGTGCTGGTGTCGACGGTGCGGGCCGGTCCGGCCGGGAGCCAGCTGGGGAGGCCGGCGGTGCCGGGGCTGGCCGTGGCCCAGGCGGCTCGGGGCTCGCTGGGTGAGCCGGTGCTGCAGGTGACGGTTGGGGCTGAAGGGGCGGTGACACTGTGGCTGCCGGGGCACGTTGAGGCGATTGTGGGCAATGTCGACGCTCTGGGGACCAAGATGGCCGCGCTGCGCAGTGTGCTGGTCGGTGTTCCGCCTCGAGGTCCCGAGGTGATCGACGTGACGGTTCCCGGGGAGCCGACGATCGGACCGTGGTCGCCCTCTTCGGCGCCCTGATCCTTCTTGACCGGTCCAGGGGGCGGCCATAGGGTTTTTGCCGCCGGCACCGGATCAAGCTTTGGTCGAGGGTGAGGGCAGTAGGTGATCGGCGGCCGAGCCTGTCCAGAAGGTCCGCCATGGGGGCGATCGGCGGTGAACCCGAGCACCCGGAACGAGGAGAGTCGATGACCGGTCCCGCACAGAGCAGCTACTTCGCCGTGATCAAAGTGGTGGGCGTGGGAGGCGGCGGCGTCAATGCGGTGAACCGCATGATCGAGGCGAACCTCCGCGGTGTCGAGTTCATCGCCATGAACACCGACGCCCAGGCGCTGCTCATGAGCGACGCCGACCTCAAACTCGACATCGGCCGGCAGTTGACCCGTGGCCTTGGTGCCGGCAGCGACCCGGAGATCGGGCGGCAGGCGGCCGAAGAACACCGAAGCGAGGTCGAAGAGGCCCTCAAGGGTGCCGACATGGTGTTCATCACCGCCGGCAAGGGGGGAGGCACCGGAACGGGAGCGGCGCCGGTGGTGGCCGAAGTGGCTCGGGGAGTGGGAGCACTCACCATCGGCGTCGTCACCCGACCCTTCTCCTTCGAGGGGCGGCGTCGCTCGATGCAGGCCGACTCGGGGATCGAGCGGCTCAAGGAGGAAGTCGACGCCATCATCATCATCCCCAACGACCGGTTGCTCAGTGTGTCGACCGAGAAGACCTCGATGGTGAACGCCTTCAAGATGGCCGACGAGGTGCTCCTCCAGGGCGTCCAGGGCATCACCGATCTGATCACCGTCCCGGGCCAGATCAACCTCGACTTCGCCGACGTGCGCACGGTGCTGTCGGGGGCGGGCACGGCCATCATGGGCATCGGCCAGGCCAGCGGGGACGGTAGGGCGGTCAACGGGGCCCGCTCGGCCATCACCAGCCCGCTGCTGGAAGCGTCCATCGAAGGGGCTCGCGGCATCCTGGTCAATATCGCCGGCGGTCCCGACCTCGGCTTGTTCGAAGTCAACGAGGCGATGGAGATCATCCACGGCGTCGCCCACCCGGACGCCAATATCATCTTCGGTGACGTGATCGACGAGGACATGGGCGACGACGTGCGGGTCACCGTGATCGCCGCCGGCTTCGAGCACTGGGAGGACGGCCGAGTGGGTGAGCCCCGGCCTTCGCAGCGCAGTCAGGTGCTGGGGCTGGACCAGGTGCACGAAGACATCTTCTCCATGCCCTCCGAGGACGACGAGTTGGCGCTGAGCGACGACGAATTCGACGTTCCCTCCTTCTTGCGCTGAGATCCCGCCCGATCTCGGGCCAGCCCGCCTAGGGCGGACGCCGGTGCTCGCCTGGTGGACCGGGCGGGCCCAGGGTGATCTGCGCCACTTGGGCACGGGCACCACGGTCCCGCCCCAGTTGCCCCCCGGGTTGTCGCTGCGACGGCTCCGCCAGGTGCACGGAGCCCACGTGGTGCTGGCCGACGACCTTCCTCCCCGCCGCCGGGGGGCCGGTAGCGGGGCCGGGGAGCCTCCGCCCGGCGACGCTCTCGTCGGTGGCGGCCACGAACTGGTGTTGGCGGTGCTGGTGGCCGACTGCGCGGCTGTGGCGCTCGCCTCACCCGAGGGTGTGCACGGTGCTGTGCACGTGGGCTGGCGGGGACTTCTCGCCGGGATCGTCGAGAAGGCGGCGGCAGCGGCCCGGAACCTGGGTGCCCGGGAGCTGGTGGCTGGGCTGGGACCGTGCATCGGCCCGTGCTGCTACGAGTTCGGGGGAGCGCCCTTGGAGGAACTGATCGGACGTTACGGCGCTTCGGTCCGCTCGGTCACGACCACCGGTGCCGAGGCGCTCGATCTGCCGGCCGCTGTGCGCGTCGCCCTCCAGAAGGTGGGTGTTCCGCTGGTGCACGACAACTCGTTGTGCACCGGTTGCCGTGCCGACGCCTGGTCACATCGGGTCCGGGCTGATAAGGAGCGCCAAGCCCTGCTCGTATGGCGCCCCGGTGACCGATCCGGCGTCCGGTGATCCACCCCGATCCCGCGGCACCGAGCCGTGCCCGGCCCATCTCGCCGGACATGGTGGCCGAACGACTGGCCGAGGTCCGCGCCCGCATCACCACCGCCGGCGGTGACCCCGACCAGGTGACGGTGGTGGCCGTCACCAAGGGATACGACCTGTCGGCCGTCGCCGCCGCCCGGGCCGTGGGCATCACGGCGGTGGGGGAGAACTACGCCGAGGAACTCCTGGCCAAGGCGGCCGCCTCGGGGACCGACGGCGTGCAGTGGCACTACCTGGGGGCGGTGCAGCGTCGGAAGGTGGGACGTCTGGCGCCGGTGGTGGCGTGCTGGCAGAGCCTGAGCCGGGAATCCGAAGGCCGGGCTCTCGCCGCCCGGGCTCCCGGGGCCGCGGTGTTCGTGGAGGTCGACACCACCATGATCCCCGGCCGCCTGGGGGTTCGGCCCGAGCAGGTGGGCGCCGTGGTCCACAGCCTGCGTGCCCTCGGGCTCGACGTCCAGGGGCTCATGACGGTGGGCCCCCCCGGCGCGGCGGAATCGGCGCGACCGGGGTTTCGGCTGTTGTCCCGGCTGGGCAGGGAATTGGGTCTTCCCCAACTGTCGGCGGGCATGAGCGGCGACCTCGAGGTGGCGATATCGGAGGGATCGACCATGGTGCGCGTGGGGCGGGCCCTCTTCGGTCCGCGGCCGGCGATGTCCTCGCGGCGTCCACCCGCGCCAGACCAAAACCGTTAGGCTGCCCATCAGGAGGCATTCATGGCGTCTGGTTTTTTCAAGCGGGCTATGGCCTACTTGGGCCTGGTCGATGACGACTACGACGAGTACGAGGACTACGACCCCGCTCATTCACTCAACACCCGTGTGGCTACGCATGCCGTTGAAGAAGAGGAGAGTGAACCGGCTCCCGCCTTGGTGACAGCCAGCGTCCGCCCGCTGCGGGACGACAGCGGCACGGCACCCGTGCGCTCCTTGGTCCGCCCACTACCCGCCGATGCCGCTGCCCGCGTGCACGTGGTGGCACCCACCCAGTTCGGAGACGCCCGCCAGATCGCCGATCGGCTCATGGGCAACCAGCCGGTGATCGTCAACCTGCAGGTGGCCAGTCGAGAGCTGATGCGGCGGATGATCGACTTCTGCAGCGGAGTGGCCTACGCCCTCAACGGCAAGATGGAGCGAGTGGCCGACAAGGTGTTCCTGGTGACGCCCTCCAACGTCAAGGTTTCGGCGGAGGAGCGTCAGCGGCTCCAGGAAAATGGGCTCCTGCAGTCCTGACACCGGCCCCTGCCGTCTGTCGGTCGCTCTGAGCCCGGTTGAGCGCTGACATGTGGGCGCTCGGCGTTGTCAGTGGGTTGTCCATCGTCCACTACATCCTCCAGCTCTACGTCATCATCCTGGTGGCCCGGGCCCTGGTCAGCTGGTTCCCCATGCACGCCGGCAGTCCGCTCCTGCCGGTGGTGCGGGTGCTCGACCGTCTCACCGAGCCGGTGCTGGCCCCCATCCGGCGCATCCTGCCGCCGCTGCGGGCCGGGGGCATGGCTATCGATCTCTCGATCATCGTGGCCATCGTCGCCGTGGAGATCATCGCCTCGCTCGTCTGACTCCTTGGCCTTCATGACGTTTCGATGACGGGCCCGGGGGACGGGTCAACGAGTCGTATCCCCGAATCGGCGACTGCCCTTGGGTAGGATCGGCCCATGCCCAGCCAGAAACAGACCATGAGTGCACTCGACAGCCTGCGGACCGTCGAATTCCGCCAGACGCTGCGGGGGTATCACATCGACGATGTCGACGAGTATCTCGAGCGGGTGGCGCTGGAAGCCGAAGCGCTCCAGGAGCAGCTGAGCCAGTCGGCTGAGCGCATGCGTCAGGCCACTGATCGCATCGCCGAGCTCGAGGAGGCCCAGGGCAGTTCGCCGGTGCCAGCTCCTGTGTCTGCTTCTTCGGCCCCCGCCTCCGACGGTGGCGAGGTCGACGACAGCCTGCGAAGGACGCTGCTACTGGCGCAGAAGTTCGTGGAGCAGACCGAGGCCGAGGCCCGAGCCGAGGCCCGAGCCGTGGTGGAAGAGGCTCAGCAACGGGCCCGCGCCATGATGACCGAGGCCGAGGGGCGGGCCAAGTCCGCTGCCCAGGACTCCGAACGCCGCCTGCGCGAGGAGGTGACCAGGCTCGAGGGGCTGCGCAGCAAGCTCACCACCGACGTCGAGGCCATCTCCAAGCACCTCGACGCCGAACGCTCCCGCCTCCGCGGCGCGCTGGGGGAGATGGTGCGCTGGATCGACGACAACCTGGCGCCCACGACCGGTCCTGCCGAGCTCTCGGGCGACGGTCGTCCCGGCGACGAGGCCGCAGCCGTCGATTCCGGCAGCGGGGCCCGGTCGGGGATGCAAACCGTGTCACGGGCCAACACCCCCAACGGCACACCGCGCTGATGCTCAGCCGATTCGGCGAACGCTGACCTCGAGGGCGGGGCCTTCTGAGACCTCGAGGTCCTTGGCCAGGGTTTGTTCCATGACGTAGCTGCGGTGTCCTCGCACGGCGGCTGTCACCTCCGCTGGGGCCTCGAGCATCACCGCCACCCGGTCGGCCACGTGCAGGCCGGCCTCCCGACGGGCGGCCTGGATCTCCCGCACGACGTCACGGGCGTGTCCCTCGGCCTCGAGCTCGTCGTCGACGTCGGTGTCGAGCACCACCACCCCGGCATCGCCGGGCAAGGTGCGGCCTCGGTCGGGATCACGAGGACGCAGGGCCAAGGTGTATTCGCCACGCTCGAGGTTGAAACCGGAAACGGTCACGCCGTCGGCTGCCTCCGACCACTCGCCTCGGCGTACGGCGGCGATGACCCGCTGGGTGTCGGGCCCCAGTCGGGGGCCGAGCACGGCGGGGACCAGGGTGAGGGTGCGCTCGGCCAATTCGGAGACGTCGCTGGTCAGCACGACCTCCTTGACGTTCACCTCATCGGCCAACAGGTCGCGATAGGGAGTCAGGCGCTCGGGATCGTCGGTGGCCACGGTCATGGTGCGCAGGGGCAGGCGCACCCGCCGACCCTGGGCCTTG
>JASHZK010000199.1 GCA_030042575.1 Acidimicrobiales bacterium | reverse complement strand
AACTTCGTGATCCACGGGCTTCTGGGCGAAGGCGTGGCCTCCTCCACCCGGCCGGACCCCCAGGCCAAGAGCCTGGGCGAGTACCTTCGCTCGCGCCTGGTGGACATCCCCGAAGAGCTGCTGGCCGAGCAACGACGACACAGATGACGGGGCAAGGGGAGGCGAGGCGGGTGGACTTCACCGAGACCGAGGAGCAGTTGCTGCTGCGCCAGGCGGTGGCTGCCGTCGCCACGAAGTACGGACACGACTATTACTCGCGCTGTGCCCGCCGGGGTCTCAAGACCGACGAGCTGTGGGCCGAGCTGGGCGCCGGGGGCTACCTCGGGGTGAACGTGCCCCAGGCCTACGGCGGCGGTGGCGCGGGCATCAGCGAGCTGGCCATCGTCCTCGAAGAGCTGGGGGCGCAGGGGTGCCCGCTGCTGCTCATGGTGGTCTCCCCCGCCATCTGCGCCACCATCATCGCCCGCTTCGGCACCGAGGAGCAGCGCAGGCAGTGGCTGCCGGGATTGGCCACCGGTGTGCTCAAGATGGCCTTCGCCATCACCGAGCCCGACGCCGGCTCCAACTCCCACAACATCACGACCACCGCCACCCGCGACGGCGACCTGTACCGGCTCAAGGGGACCAAGTACTACATCTCGGGGGTCGACGAATCCCAGGCGATGCTGGTGGTGGTGCGCACGGGCACGAACGAGGCGACCGACCAGGCCCAGCTCTCGCTGCTCGTGGTCGACACCGACAGCGACGGCGTGGACAAGACGATGATCCCCGTCGAGATCGTGGCCCCGGAGAAACAGTTCACGCTGTTCTTCGACGACGTGGAGGTTCCCGCCGACCGCCTCGTCGGGACCGAGGGGGACGGGCTGCGCCAGGTGTTCCTGGGACTCAATCCCGAGCGCATCATGTCGGCCGCCCTGGCCAACGGCATCGGCCGTTACGCCCTGGACAAGGCGGCCGCCTACGCCCGGCACCGCAACGTGTGGGGCACCCCCATCGGCGGCCACCAGGGACTGGCCCATCCGCTGGCCAAGGCCAAGATCGAAGTCGAGCTGGCCCGGCTCATGACCCAGAAGGCGGCCTGGACCTACGACGCCGGTGGGGACGCCGGAGAAGCGGCCAACATGGCCAAGTACGCGGCGGCCGAGGCGGCCCTGGGCGCCCTGGACCAGGCCATCCAGACCCACGGTGGCAACGGACTGGCCTCGGAGTACGGGCTGGCCGACATGTGGGGGGCGGCCCGCCTCATCCGCACGGCACCGGTGAGCCGGGAGATGATCCTGAACTTCGTGGCCACCCACAGTCTGCAGCTGCCCAAGTCGTACTGAGTAGTCGGTCTGCGGCATCATGGCCGTGATGGACCGCTCGGGTAGCACGGCGGTGGAGGTGCGAGGACTGACCAAGGCCTACGGCGAGCTCACCGCCGTGGCCGGCATCGACTTCGAGATCCGAAGCGGTGAGATCTTCGCCCTCCTCGGGCCGAACGGAGCGGGGAAGACCACCACCATCGAGATCCTCGAGGGATACCGACAGCGCGACGGGGGCGAGGTGTCGGTGCTGGGGCTCGACCCCGGTACACAGGCCGAGCGCCTGCGCAGCCGCATCGGCATCGTGCTGCAGTCCACCGGCGTGGACCGTTACCTCACCGTGGCCGAGACCATCGCCATGTACTCGGCCTACTACCCGCACCCGCGACGGCGCGACGAGATCCTCGAACTGGTGGGGCTGGAGGCCAAGCGCGACAGCCGGGTCCTCAAGCTCTCGGGAGGACAGCAGCGGCGCCTGGACGTGGCCATAGCCCTGTCCGGCGATCCGGACCTGCTCTTCCTGGACGAGCCCACCACCGGCTTCGACCCTTCGGCCCGGCGCGAGGCATGGGAAGTGGTGAAGAACCTGGCCGGTCTGGGCAAGACCGTGCTGCTCACCACCCATTACATGGACGAGGCCCAGTACCTGGCCGACCGGGTGGCGGTGATCGCCGGCGGCCGCATCGTGGAGAGCGGGCCGCCGGCCACCTTGGGCGGGCGCGACACGGCACGGGCCGTCATTCGCTTCCGTCTCCCGCCGGGGGCCGTCCTCCCCGCCGACCTCGCCGTCAGCCCCGTCGCCGACGGCATGGTCGAGCTGGTACCCGAGACGCTCACCGCCACCCTCCACCGCCTCACCGGCTGGGCCCTGGAGCAGGGGATCGAGCTCGAGGACCTCTCGATGGCCCGACCCACCCTGGAGGACGTCTATCTCGAGCTGACCGGCGCTCCCGGCGCCCACCACGGCGAGCACATCTCCCAGGAAGCCGACCGGCGCCGGCGGCGGCGAGGGTCGCTCGTGCCGTGAACCGTCCCGCCCTGTTCGCCACCCAGGTGCGCTACGTCAACAAGGCGTACTGGCGCAATCCTGCCTCGGCCTTCTTCACCTTCGCCTTCCCCCTCATGTTCCTCGTGATCTTCACCTCGCTGCTGGGCAACGGCAAGGTGCACATCGGGGCACTGGTCGTCAAGCAGTCCACCTACTACGTGGCGGCCATGAGCGCCTTCGCCGTCGTCACCGCCTGCTACACCAACGTCGCCATGAACGTCACCTTTCAGCGCGACCTGGGCGTGCTCAAGCGGATCCGGGGCACGCCCATCCCGAGCTGGCTGTACCTCGGAGCACGCGTCGTCCACGCCCTGCTGATGGCCGTGCTCCTGGTGCTCCTCACCACCGCCTTCGGGGCCGCCTTCTATCACGCCCACGTCCCGTCGGGGACGACGCTCCTGCGCTTCTTGGTGATGCTGGCGGTGGGGGCGGGGAGCTTCGCCGCCCTGGGATTCGCCATCACCGCCGCCATCCCCAACTCCGACGCGGCGCCGGCGGTGGTGAACGCCTCGGTCCTGCCCCTGCTGTTCCTGTCGGGGGTGTTCATCCCCCTGGGCAACGGCACCCCGGCCTGGATCCGCTGGATCGCCAAGATCTTCCCGATCTGGCACTTCGCCCGGGGCATGGAGTCGGGCTTCTTGGGCACCCACTTCAGCTGGAACGACGTGCTGGTGGTGGGGATATGGGGCGTGGCCGGCCTGGTGCTGGCCATACGCCACTTCAGCTGGGAGCCCAGGGTCTGAACCGGCGGCCCGGCGCCGGACGCTCTCAAGGACCGGGGTTCGGTTCGGTGGTCCAGGTGCCCGCCGACAGCAGGGCGGTCAGGGCCCGGGTGTTGCCCAGGCTGTTCACATATCGGCTTCCCACCACGACACAGCTGCGCTGCGTGGGGCAGGCGATGCTGTCGACGTTGTCGGAGAAGGCGGGCGGGGAGAGCGACTGCCAGCCGGTGTCGTCGACCTCGGCCAACACCTTTGCCGCCGACTCGAGCGCCGTTCCCGCCACCACACAGTGCTCGACACCGGCACAACCCAGTGCCGTGAGGGACGGATCGTGCGCCTGGCTCGACGCCGCCCGGTCGACGGTCCAGCTCGTTCCGCTCAGCGACAGCACCAGCGCCGATCCGGTGGCGCCCGTGACCGAGTTCCCAGCGGCCAGGCATTGTCCCACCGCCGGGCAGGCGACGTCGTAGAGGATGCCCTGGCCCGATCCCGAGGAGCCGAAGGTGCCTTGCCTCCAGGTCCCGTGCTGCATCGTCTCGACCAGCGGACGGGTGGCGGTGGGATCGGACTGCGGGGCGCTGTCGCCCACGGCCACACAAGCAGACGTGCTGGCACACGACACGGAGTCGAGCTCGGAGACCGACCCTGGCGGTGGGGAGACCTCTTCGAGTGTCCATGCCCGACCGTCGAAGCTCTCGATGAAGAGCGACTCCAGCGGTGTGGCCCCGCTCTGGCCCG
Organism: Acidimicrobiales bacterium; assembly: GCA_030042575.1. GTDB lineage: Bacteria > Actinomycetota > Acidimicrobiia > Acidimicrobiales > UBA8190 > UBA8190. The sequence continues at coordinate 10,783 of JASHZK010000199.1, read as the reverse complement.
AGATGGCGTAGCCCACGGCCGTGCAGTCGGAAGTGGTCGGACACGAGACGCCTGCCAGCACGCTGTCGGGGGCCGGCACCGGGCTGTCGACGATGTGCCAACGCCCGTCGGTCTCGGACTCGATCAAGGGGTCGCTGGGGGGGGCGGTGGCGGCGTAGCCGGGGAACGGGTCGGGCCGGTAGAAGCCCACGGCGGTGCAGCTGTCCACGCTGGGACAGGACACGCTCGAGAGCTGGGAGCCGCCACGCCCCACATCGGGGCTGGGAACGTGCACCCATCGGGCCCCGTCGGAGAATTCGACCAGGGTGTGGGTGGCCTTGCCGTCGCCATCGGGGTCACCGATGGCCGCGTCCTTGTCGACGGGCAAGAAGTCTCCGACGGCCGTGCAGTGGGAGGCGCCGCTACAGGTGACGGCCTCGAGACCGGCGAAGAGGATCTTGGCCGAGGCGCTGGTCGTCTTGGTGGTGGAGGAGGACGACGGCAGGGCCACGGCCAGGGCGACGGTCACCCCCAGGGCGCCAGCGAAGACGGCAGCACCCACGGCCAGGAACCTCTTGGGTCTCGGCCGTGGTGACGCCGCTCTTCTCGGCCCGAACGGGGCCTTCCCCACCGGCCACAGGACGACCGCCATCATGGGCAGCAGATAGGCGAGCCAGGCCACCACCTCCACCAGCGTGGGATAGGGCTGAAGCCCGAACATGCCGGTGGTGAACGAGGACAGCAGCGAGCCGGGCGGAGCCAGCCAGGAAAGATCGAACTGCGGCCGCTGTCCGACGGTGATCCAGCCGGCGGCGTTGGCTGTCTGCATGCTGGTCATGGCGATGCCTGCTGCCGAGAGGACGAGGACCACGGCGGTGACCCGGAAGAAGCGAGCCACATCGAGATGTCTGGTCCCCTTCACCACGCCGGTCCCGATGGCGAAGGCGGCGAGGACGCCCAGGAGGGCCCCTCCCGTCGACAACCAGGCGTTGCGTCCGGTCAGGCCGATGGTGGCCACCAGGAACACGGTGACCTCGAACCCCTCGCGCAGGACGGCGAAGAAGGCGAGGAGGACGAGTCCGCTACCGGCCTTACGGGCGAGAGCGGCCGAGGCGGCAGTGTCGGTGTCACGGCGAAGATCCTTGGGGAAACGGCGCATCCACACGACCATGTAGGTCACGGTGGCGACGGCGACCAAGCCCACGACGGTCTCGAGTTGCTCTTGCTGACGCCACGGAAGGTTGACCTCGACGTAGCGGATCACCACGCCGATGGCCATGCACAGCACCGCAGCCAGGGCGCCGGCCCGCCAGACCCGTGGAAGAAGGTCGCTTCGACCCTGCGCCCGCAGGAACACGACGATGGCCCCGAGCACGACGACGGTTTCCAGGCCTTCTCGCAAGCCGATGACGAAGGCCGGCAGCACGGTGCAATCCTAGGTGGACACCGCCAAGGGCCATTGTTGCTGAACGGCACCAGGGCAGTTCACGATGTACCGCCCTCGCTCGAGATGGAGTTCGAAAGTCTGGGACAGGCCCTCGACCAGGTTCTCACGCTCGCCGAGGACCTGGGAGAAATTGCCGGTCCGAATCTCGACTTCCGACACGGTCGGCGCATTGAGGTTCGTGACGACGATCTGGACTTCACCGGCCGGTACGGAACCGGGTACCGGGTGACAGCCCGAAGGGGTGACGGTCACTCGGACGACCCGCACGTCGGCAGCGAGGCCCTCGCTGTTGGGTCTCACCGCGTAACCACACGCCGCCAGCCACAGCCCCGACGACACGACGACAACGGCCAGGGCACCCCGCCCGACAGGGACCGCCGGCCTCACCAGGAGGAGAACGACGTCGCCCTCGACGTCATGGGAAGCGCCGGGCATCCTCCGCCGCGTACTTGGCCACCACGCTGTCGACGGCAGAGGTCCGTTCGACGGCGTCCACCACCTCGGCCAGCCGGCTGCCGGGGAAGGCGAAGGTCATCTCGTCGGGCCGCATGCCGGTACGAGCCCGGCTCAGGGCGCAGCCCACGCTGGCGGCGGCCTCACCGTGCTCCTGGGCCAGCGCCACGATGTGACACTGGGGCTTGCCCTCGATGCGCAGCGCCGGCAGGGCGTCGGAGAGCACCATGAGCTGGCGCCCGTTCACCCGCAGGAGCACCACGTCGGGCTGTCGGGGCGCCTCGGCCAACGGGCCGTAGACGATCGAGCCGGGACTCTTCGACACCGAGGGGATGGCGGAAACCGCCTCGGCGTCCACCCAGCCCGACTCCAGCAGGGCGGCCACGTCGTCGTTGCCCGCGATCTCCTCCATGGAGGCGAGCCCGTGGGTGTAGCGCCCCACCGAGCAGTTGCCGTGGTCCTCGGGCGCGGTGGCGAAAGTGTGCTCCGCCGCCCGCACCCAGAAGACACAGCCGGCCGGGACCCGGCCCCGGCGCCCGTCGGGAGCAGGGTCGGACATGGGCTCGTCGAAGGCGGGCAGCGCCGGCGGCGGCTCCGCCTCGAAGGAGATGGCGATGGGCGCCACGGCCAGATGCAGCGCCTTGGTCAGCGCCTCGGCCAGTCGCCGGCGCAGCGCAGGATCAGCGGGGTCGGTCATGAGCGAGCCATCCTAGGAGTTGGCGAGGGGAGGAAGCTCAGGCGCACGTGGCGCCGGGGATTGTCGGCGTTCAAGTCCACCAGCACCAGTCGCTGCCAGGGGCCGAGGGCAGGGCGCCCGCCGACAACGGGAACCACCAGCGACGGCGACACCAGGACCGGAAGGAGATGGTCGGCACCGTGGCCGCGGGCGCCGTGTCGGTGTCGGTAGGGAGCGTCTCGAGGCAGGAGACGCCCCAGCGCCTCGATCAGGTCGGCTTCCGACCCCGAACCGGTTTCCATGAGCGCCACGCCGGCGGTGGCGTGGGGGGCGAACACCGAGCACAGGCCGTCGCCCCGGCCGGCGCAGAACTCCTCGAGCTCCTCGGAGAGATCGAGCACCTGGCGCCCGCTCGTGTCGAGTCGAAGAACGCGGCTGTCCACGTCTTGGCGATCCCCCTTGCCGTCGTCTCGGACGCGGTGTCAGACCACCTCGGGCAGGGCCGACTCCAGGACCGAGACGAGGGCGGGGTCCTCGGGCTCCACCCCCGGGCGGAAACGCGCCACCACCTCGCCCCGGGGAGAGACGAGGAATTTCTCGAAGTTCCATTGGATGTCTCCGGCCTGGCCCTCGGTGTCGGGTGCGGAGACGAGCTGCTGGTACAACGGGTGGCGGCCGGGACCGTTCACCTCGATCTTCTCGAAGAGCGGGAAGGTGACGCCGTAATTGACCGAACAGAACTCGCCGATCTCCTCGGCCGTGCCGGGCTCCTGCTCGAGAAATTGGTTGCACGGAAAGCCCAGCACCGAGAAGCCCCGCTCCCCGTAGGTGTCCTGGAGCCGCTGGAGGCCGGCGTACTGGGGCGTGAGCCCGCAGCGCGACGCCACGTTGACCAGCAGGAGGGTCTTGTCTCTGTGGCCGGCCAGCGAGGAGGGCGCTCCCTGCAGGGTCCGGATGGGGATGTCGTAGATGGCGGGCACGCGCGTCTCCTTGTCGGTTGCCGCAGACAACAGAACTCGACGCTAATGCGGGGATCTGGGTGCCCGCCCCTTCGTCGGTGGGCCCGTAAAGTCGAGGATTGTCCAGGTGTTGGGGGGACAGGGCCCCCGGGTTCGGTCAAGAGCGCCGGTGCCCTGCCGATGCCTGGAGGATGCGAAGCGGTCCCCGGCAGCGACGCATCGGCCGTCGTGACGGGATCGCCCTGGCCGCGCTGGGCGCCGCCGTGACCGGGCTGATCACGGTGCTCGCCACCGGCGTGAGCTTCGGAGTGGGGACCAACCCGCTGCCAGCTCGTCTCCGTCCGGCCGCCGTCACCACCGTCCCGTCGTCCACGTCCACGTCCACGTCCACGTCCACTACCACGACGACCACCACCACCACGACCACGACGACCACGACGACCGTGCCGCCCGCCCCGGCGACCGTCCGGGCCACGCCTTCCCCCCCTCGGACCCCGGCGCCGGCCCCGAGCGGCATCCTGCCGCCCGACAATCCGTCGGCCAACATCGCCCCGTCGCCCGATTTCCTCCAGGACTGCTCGGGCGCCGCTTACGACGACTCCGCCGGTTGCGTGAGCGCCGCCTTGGCGGCCATCGACAACGCCCGCGCCCAAGAGGGGGTGCCGGCCATGACCCTGCCCGGCAACTGGTACCAGCTCTCCGCCCCCGAACAGATCTTCGTGTCCACCAACCTGGAGCGCACTGCCCGCGGCCTGCCTCCCCTGTCGGCCATGGCCACCGCTTTGGACCAGGCCGCGGCGCAAGGCGCGGCCGACGACACCGACCCGTCGCCCCCCGGCGGCTTCCCCTCCACCCAGTGGGGGGCCAACTGGGCCGCCGAGGTGGGCAACCCGCTCGAGGCCCTCTACTACTGGATGTACGACGACGGCGTGGGATCCTCCAACGTCGACTGCACGGCCGGCGACCACAGCGGTTGCTGGGGCCACCGCGACAACATCCTCATGAACCTCTCCTGCCAGATGTGCGTCATGGGTGCCGGCTGGGACTCCACCGCCTACGACGGCAACCCCAGCCTGACCGAGCTGCTCGTCGACAGCTCGGGGCAGCCGGCCGTGGACTTCACCTGGGCCCAGGAGCGGCCTTACCTCTGACGGCACGAGAGCGCGGCCACACCGGGTTCCCGGTGGGGCGACCTATCCTCGGCGAGCGCATGACGGCACCCGCCCCCGCCCGCACCGTGGCCGATCTGCTCCTGGCCCGCCGAGACGACCAGGCCGTCGCTCTGCACTTCGAGGACAGGACCTGGAGCTGGGCCCAGGTCGTCGAGGAGAGCGCCCGCCGGGCGCAGCTGGCCGAGGAGCTGCTCGGCCCACCGGGGCCGATCCCCTCGGCCACGGACCACGGTGCGCGGCGCCATGTGGGGGTCCTCCTCGACAACGTCCCCGAGTACCTGTTCTGGATGGGTGGCGCCGCCCTGGGCCGGGCCACGGTGGTGGGGATCAACCCCACCCACCCCGACGAGGAGCTGGCCCGCGACATCCGCTTCACCCGGTGCCGGGCTCTGGTGGCCGACGAGGCTGGTGCCCTCCGTGTCGGCGCCCTCGACACCGGCGTGGCCCGAGAACGCGTGCTGGTGGTCGACGACGCGTCCTGTGTCTCGAGTGCCGCCAACCGCGGCGCCGGCGGCAGCGGGGAGCCTCGTCCCGATGACCTGCTGCTGCTGCTGTTCACCTCGGGTACCACCGGGAGGCCCAAGGCCGTGCGGTGCACCCAGGGCCGCCTGGCCGCCATCGCCACCCGGGCGGCCCAGCTCTACGACTTTCGCGGCGACGACGTCTGCTACTGCCCCATGCCCCTGTTCCACGGCAACGCCGTGATGGCCCTGTGGGCCCCGGCCCTGGCCGCCGGCGCCAGCGTGGTTCTGGCTCGGCGTTTCAGCGCCTCGCGCTTTCTGCCCGACATCCGCCGTCACGAGGCCACCCGCTTCACCTACGTGGGCAAGGCCCTGGCCTACGTCCTGGCCACGCCCGAGGAGCCCGACGACGCCGACAACAGCCTGCGCGTCGGGTTCGGCACCGAAGCCTCGGCGCCGGATCGCCTGACCTTCGAGCACCGCTTCGGGTTCCGCCTGGTCGAGGGCTACGGATCGAGCGAGGGTGGGACCGCCATCAACGTCACCGCCGACACCCCCCCCGGGGCGCTCGGGCGCGCCGCCTCGGCCCAGGACGTGGCCGTGTGCGGGCCCGACGGCACGGAGCGGCCCCGGGCCCGGCTCGACTCCTCCGGCCGCCTGCTCAACGGCGACGAGGCCATCGGCGAGATCGTGAACCGCTCGGGGGTGGGGGGCTTCGAGGGCTACTTCGAGGACGCCGAGGCCGACGAGGAGCGCACCAGGCAGGGCTGGTACTGGAGCGGCGACCTCGGCTACCGAGACGAGGCGGGGTTCTTCTACTTCGCCGGCCGGGCCGGCGACCGCCTGCGGGTCGATTCGGAGAACCTGGCGGCGGCGCCCATCGAACGCGTCCTCGAGCGCCATCCGGAAGTGGCGGCCGCCGCCGTCTACCCGGTGCCCGACCCGGTCTCCGGCGACCGGGTCATGGCCGCCTTGGAGCTGCGGCCCGGAGGGCGCTTCGACCCCGACGACTTCGCCCGGTGGCTCCGGCGACAGCCCGACCTCGGTGCCAAGTGGGCGCCGCGCCTGGTCCGCATCACCGGGGCGATGCCGCTCACCGCCACCGGCAAGGTGCGCAAGTCCGTGCTGCGAGCCGAGGCCTGGGACTGCGGGGAACCGGTGTGGCACTCCCCCGGCCGCCAGCTGCGCTACCGCCCGCTCACCGACGCCGGCCGCCGGGCCCTGCGGGGCGAGCTCGAAGCCCGTCGGCGGGCCGACCTGCTCGGGTCGGCGGCGGGCGCCGGGGCGGAGCGGTCGGCAAAGGGCGGAGGTGCTCTCGACTAGGCGGCGCCGACGTGCTGTGATCGTCCCCGGCGGACCGTCCGGGTTCGTCCCGACGGCGGAACCGGCCGCACAGAAAGGGCACCCATGGGAAGCGTGAGCAAGCGCTTGTCGGCGATCCTCCAGGCCAAGGCCAACAAGGCGCTCGACAAGGCCGAGAACCCGGTCGAGATGCTGGACCTCTCCTACGAGAAGCAGCAGGAGAACCTCCAGAAGGTGCGCCGGGCCCTGGCCGACGTGACCACGGCCAAGAAGCGCCTCGAGCTCCAGGCCAGCCAGCTGCAGGCGCAAGCCGACAAGCTGCAGGACCAGGCCAAGCAGGCCCTGGCCCAGGGCAACGAGGACCTGGCCCGTGAGGCTCTCAGCCGCCGGTCCACGCTGGCCAGCCAGCTCCAGGACATGGGCACCCAGCACGACCAGGTGGCCAAGCAGCAGCAGCAGCTGGAGACCACCGAGCAGCGCCTGTCGGCGGAGATCGAGCAGTTCCGCACCAAGAAGGAGACCCTCAAGGCCAGCTACACCGCCTCCCAGGCCGAGACGGGGATCGGCGAGGCGGTTTCGGGCATCTCCGAGTCGATGTCCGACGCCGGGGTCACCCTGCAACGGGCCCAGGACAAGATCGCCGACATGCAGGCGCGGGCGGGGGCCATGGACGAGCTCATGGACTCCGGTGCCCTGCCCGACGCCCTGGGCGGACCGAAGGACGACATCCAAGCCCAGCTGGACGCCGCCTCGGGCAGCGGTCAGGTCGATGCCGAGTTGGCGGCGTTGAAATCCCAGATGGCGGCCGGGTCGCTGCCAGCCGGGGGGACCTCGAACGGCGGTGGCAGCGACGAGGAACCGGAGGGGCAGAAGTGATCGTCCGCATACTGGGCGAAGGTCGCTACGACGTGCCCGAGGCCGATGCACCGGCCATCGAGGAGAGCGACAGCGCCCTGATGGACGCCATCGATCGCGGCGACGAGGCGGCCTTCACCGGCGCCCTGGCCGACTTGGTGGGGCAGGTGCGCCACACCGGGACTCGGCTCCCCGACGACGACGTGGGCACGTCGGCCATGGTGGTACCTCACGAAGGCTCGACCATGGCCGAGTTGCAGGCACTCCTGGCCGAAGAAGGGGCCTGAGCGCCGCCGGGCACAACGGCAGGCAGACAGTGGACGTGGCATGCTGCGTCCCCGGTCGTATCGGAGGTTCGATGGCCCGAGGGCGCGCAGAGATCGAGTTGAGCCAGCAGCCCCAAGCGGTGTGGGACGTGGTGGGGGACTTCTCCGGCATCGGGAAATGGATGCCGGGCATCGAGTCGTGCGTGGTCGACGGCGACGAGCGCATCATCAAGATGATGGGCATGAACGTGACCGAGCGTCTCGAGGGGCGCGACGACGACGCCCGCACCATCAGCTACCGCATCGTGGGCGGCGTACCGGTGGTGAACCACAAGGCGACCATCTCGGTCACGTCTGCGGGAAGCGGCTGCCTGGTGGTCTGGGACCTCGACGTGGATCCCGACGACCTGGCCGGTCCCATGCAGTCGATGTACCAGCAGGCGCTCGAGGCGCTGAAGGGCCAGCTCGAAGGTTGACCCTCCGGGGGCTCAGAGCCCCGCCGTGGTCAGTCGGTCGGCCTGACGCACCCGCTCGGAGAGAGCTTCGAGGAACTTGCGCCTCACACCCGGTGCCTTGCGCAGCAGACGGTTCAGGTCCCCGGCGCTGATCTCGAGCACCTCCAGGGGGGTGATGGCCTTGACGGTGGCAGAGCGAGGCTCACCGTCGATGAGCGACAATTCCCCCACGACGTCGCCGCGCCCCAACGTGGCCAGACGGCGGTTGCCCCGGACGACTTCGGCTCGGCCATCGGCGATGACGTAGGCGAGACCACCTTTTTGGCCCTGTCTGGTGAGCACGGCGCCGGCCGGAAGCTGGCTGGGCACCGTGACGGTCGCCACCTGCCCCAGCTCACGCTGGCTCAGCGTGGAGAACAGGGGAATGGCGACGAGCAGTTCGACTTTCCGGGCACGTCCCCAGGGCGCCATGGTGGCTGTCTTCCTCTCCTCGTCTCCGCCGGTGGCCGAGCGACGCCCCCACCCTATCGCCCCGCTTCGCTAGCGAACCGGGTCGGGGCCGGCCGACGGCTCGTCGAGCACGTCGGCGAACTCCTCGGGTGGCGGCGCCGGCGGGTAGCGGGGGTCCAGGACCCGCAGCGCCTGCAGCAGGATCTCGATGACCGCCCAGTTACGGAACCATTTGTGCTCGGCCGGCACCACGTACCAGGGGGCCTCGCTGGTCGAGGTGCGGGTGAGAGCGTCTTCGAAAGCCACCTGATATTCGTCCCAGTGCGACCGCTCGAGGAAGTCCGAGCGCTCGAGCTTCCAGCCCTTGTCCGGATCGTGCAGGCGCTCGGCCAGGCGGCGGCCCTGCTCCCGGTAGGAGATGTGCAGCAGGAGCTTGACCACGGTCGTGCCGCCCCGGTGCAACATGCGTTCGAAGGCCACGATGTCCCGGTAGCGGCCTTGCCACACGTCTTCGGGCACCAGTCGGTGCACTCGCACCGCCAACACGTCCTCGTAGTGCGAACGGTTGAAGATGCCGATCTCGCCCGCGGCGGGCGCCTCCCGGTGCACACGCCAGAGGAAGTCGTGGGCCACCTCGGCGGGGGTCGGCACCTTGAAGGCGCACACCCGGACACCCTGCGGGTTCACACCGCGGAACACGTGCTTGATGGTCCCGTCCTTGCCCGAGGCGTCCATTCCCTGGAGCACCACCAACAGGGACCGCCGAGCCTCTCCCCAGAGCCGGTCCTGCCAGCTGGACAGCTCGGTGATCTGCTCGAGGGTGGCCGCCTCGGTGGCCTGGCGATCTCCCGGGGCGCCGGTGGTGTCGGCCGGGTCTCGTCGGCCGAGGTGGGCGCCGTGGCCCGGATGCACCAGCCACCGCGAGAGCAGTGCGCTCGTGGGCAAAGGCCTCAGGCCCCGAGCTGCCGACGCAGGTCGTCGAGGTCCCGGCGCAGAGCCTGCACCTCGGAACGCAACCAGGACAGCTCTTCGTCCGGCGTCGGCCACGGCCGCTGGGCGCCGTCGTGGGGGATCTCGCTTTCGGCGCCCGCCGACGCCGTCGCCCCCACGGCAGCCACCGGTGGCCCCGATCGGCCGGCTGCGGGCCCCAGGCAGTGGGCGAAGCGATCTTCTTTCTGTCCCGGTGCCCGCCCCAGGCGCACCACCAGCGGCTCCTGGCGCCCGGCCAGCGCGCCCAGTTCGGCCTCCACGTCGACCAGTTCGCTCGAGCCGGCCAGGCGCTCGGTACGGCCCCGCAGCTCGCCCGGGGTCTGCGGGCCCCGCAGCAGGAGCACCGACACGAGGGCCAGCTGCCTTCGGTCGAGCCCGAGTTGCTCGGCCAACTCGTGGCGGTATCGCAGGGCCGATCGGCCGTGAGAGGGATGCACGAAGCGGGCCAGGCCCCGGGTCTTGGCCTGGGTGACGGCCTCCTCCACCGTGGCCTCGTCGTAGGACACCACCGGGTCCCGGTTGGAGGACTGGTTGCAGGCCAGGGTGAGGGCGTTCAAGGTGAGCGGGTACTGCTGGGGGGTGGTCAGCTCCTTCTCGACCAGGCATCCGAGCACCCGTTGCTCCTCGAGCGTGAGCTCCACGGTCCGAGCATACGAGCAGGAATAGCGTGGCAGCGGCCGTTGTTGGCCGACGTGTGGAGGTGAAGGACCTCGGTCACATCGTGTTGTACGTGCGCAATCTGCGGCGTTCGGCTGCCTTCTACCGCGAGGTGCTCGGCTTCCGTCAGATCTTCGACGGCGGGACCGGATTCCCGGCCGTCGCCTTCTCTTCGGCGTCGGGTCGCACCCACCACGAGCTGCTTCTCATCGAGGTGGGTGAGGACGCCCAGCCGCAACCGGCCGGACGCCGGGTGGGTCTGTACCACTTCGGGCTCAAGGTGGGCGACAGTGACGAGGAGTTGCGCCAGGCTCTGGAGCGCCTCCAGGAGGCCGATGTCACCCTGGTGGGCGCCAGTGACCACACCGTCACCCATTCGCTCTACCTCCTCGACCCCGACGGCAACGAGATCGAGCTCTACATCGACGTGCCCGGGGTCGACTGGGCCGCCGACCCTGCCCTCGTGGCCAGCCCGGTGAAGCCTCTGCGGTTGTGACCACCAGGGGGCGACGGCCCGGACATGGCCGAGTCTCGGGCCTCGGTTCCCGGGGCGGCGAGCCCCAGCTGAGGCTCAGGGGCGAAGCAGCCGGCCGGGGCGGACGTCGAGACCCTCTTGGTCGGGAGCACCGTCCCGGCGGATGACCACGCCGTTGACGAGCAC
>JASHZK010000198.1 GCA_030042575.1 Acidimicrobiales bacterium | reverse complement strand
TCGGACGAGACCGGCGAGCCGGGCTGGTCCTGGGGCGAGGCAGTCTCCTCGACCGACACCTCCGGGCTCCAGATGCCGCTCGAGCCCGAGGACCTGGCCGACATCCTCTACACCTCGGGCACCACCGGCACCCCCAAAGGGGTGGCCATCCGCCACCGCAACGTGGCTCTCATTCCCGGTGCGCCCAACCCCGCCTTGTCGGGCCAGTGCTGGCTGCACGCCAGCCCGCTTTTCACCTTCGCCGGCATCGGCTTCATCTACAACCCCATGCAGCTCGGCCTCTACGGCATCTACCAGCCGCGCTTCGACGCCGGGCGGTGGTTCGAGGTGGTCGAGGAGCGGCGCCCGCAGTTCGTCTTCCTGGTCCCGTCCATGGCCGAGCTCCTGGTGGCCCATCCCCGTTTCCCCCACGCCGACCTCTCCTCCATCGAGCTGTGCGCCATCGGCAGCGCCCCGCTTGCTCCTGTCACCCTGCGGGCCATGCAGGAGCGCATGCCCCGAGCGGCGGTGTCCAACAGCTACGGCATGACCGAGGCGGGCCCCGCCTACTGCGCCATGCCCAAGGGCGAAGCGCTCAAACGCATCGGGTCGGTGGGCCAGCCCATGGCGCCGCTCGAGGTCCGTTTCGTCGACGACGACGGCCGGGAGGTGGCGCCAGGCGACGTGGGCGAGGTGCTCCTGCGCATGTCGGGGCGCCAGCGCGAGTACTACCGGGATCCCCAGGCCACCGCCTTCACCTGGAAGGACGGGTGGCTGCACACCGGCGACCTCGGCCGCATGGACGACGAGGGGTACCTCTACATCGTCGGCCGCAAGAAAGACGTCATCATCCGGGGGGGCAACAACGTCCACGCCGCCGACGTGGAAGCCGTGCTGCTGGACCACCCGGCGGTGCGGGAGGCGGCCGTGGTGGGGGTGCCCCACCCGGTGCTGGGCGAGGACGTGGCGGCCGTGGTGGTGCTCCGCCCCGGGGCCGACATCGCCACTGACGCCTTGCGCCAGCACTGTGCCGAGCACCTGGCCGACTACAAGGTGCCCCGGCGCATCGACACGGCCGAGGAGCTGCCCCGCAACGCCACCGGCAAAGTGGTGAAGGCACAGCTGCGCAAGACCCTGCTGGGCCAGCCCGTCAGCTGACCGGCTCTCCCTAACGTCGTGTCGGTGAGGGACGAAGGCGGCGGACCGACGGGCGTCACCGAAGGGACGCTTCTGTGGGAACCCTCACCCGAGCGCGCTCGTCGGGCCCGTATGACGGCTTTCATGGCCTGGGTGGCCGAGCACGAGAAGCTGGTGTTCACCGGCTACGCCGATCTGTGGCAATGGTCGGTCGGCCACCTGCCGGAGTTCTGGTCGGCGGTGCGCTCCTACTTCGACGTGGGCTACGGCGGTGACCCCACCGTGGTGCTGCGCCCCGGCCCCGGTGCCGAAGGTGCCACCTGGTTCCCGGACGTCACGCTCAATTACGTCGAGCAGGTGGCCCGCCAACCGGCCGCCGCCCCTGCCCTGGTGGCGGTGGCCGAGACGGGCGAACGCCGCAGCGTCAGCTACGGCGAGCTGATGGCCCAGACCGGGGCGGCGGCCGCCGGCCTGCGCCGCCTCGGGGTGGGACGCGGCGACCGGGTGGCGGCCGTGGTGGGCAACGGCCTCGAGGCCGTGGTCGGGCTGCTGGCCACCGCCTCGCTGGGGGCGGTGTGGTCCAGCTGCGCCCCGGAGTTCGGTGCCGCCAGCATGACCGACCGCTTCGGCCAGATAGCCCCCAAGGTCCTCGTGTGCGCCGACGGGTATCGATACGGGGGCCGCCACTACGACCTGACCGGCAAGCGGTCCGAGCTGGAGGCCGCCCTGCCTGCCCTGCGGGCCAGCGTCACCGTGCCGCTTCCGGGCGGAGCATCGCCTTCGGCGACCGGCCGGGCCGCCGCCGCCCGCCGGCTGTCGTGGGCCGAGCTGCTCTCCGAGAGCGCCCAGCTGGAACCGGTGCGGGTGGAATTCGGCCACCCGCTGTGGATCCTGTACTCGTCGGGGACCACCGGCCTGCCCAAGCCGATCGTGCACGGACACGGTGGCATCGTGCTCGAGCACCTGAAGGCGCTCGCCCTGCACTGCGACGTGGGCCCGGGCCGTCGCTTCTTCTGGTTCACCACCACCGGCTGGATGATGTGGAACTTCCTGGCGGGCGGGCTGCTCACGGGTGCCACCGTCGTCTGCTACGACGGCAGCCCCACGTGGCCCGATCCGGCACGACTGTGGCAACTGGCCGACGAGGAGGAGATCGGCTACTTCGGAACCAGCGCTCCCTATCTGGAGCGGTGCCGCCGCAGCGGCATGTCGCCCCGGCGCGAGCACGCCCTGGCCGTCGAAAGTGTGGGATCCACCGGAGCTCCACTGTCGCCTGAGGGGTTCGCCTGGACGGCGCGGGAGATCGGCGACGACGTCCTGGTGGGCTCGGTGTCGGGGGGGACCGACGTGTGCAGCGCCTTTCTCATCTCGTGCCCGCTCCTACCCGTGCGCGCCGGTGAGCTGCAGTGCCGGGCCCTCGGTGCCCGGGTGGAGGCCTTCGATCCCCACGGCCGGGCCGTGGTGGGGGCCGTGGGCGAGCTGGTCATCACCGCGCCCATGCCGTCCATGCCCGTGGGCCTGTGGGGGGACGACGACGGCAGCCGCCTGCACGACAGCTACTTCGCCCAGTTCCCCGGCGCCTGGCGCCACGGCGATTGGGTGAAGATCACCCCCGAGGGCAGTGCCGTGGTCTACGGGCGCTCCGACGCCACCTTGAACCGGGGCGGGGTGCGCATGGGCACCGCCGAGTTCTACCGGGTGGTGGAGTCGTTGCCCGAGATCGCCGAAGCACTGGTCGTCGACACCACCGAGCTCGGTCGACAAGGGGAGCTCGTGCTGCTCGTCGTGCCCACCGGGCGCCCCGACGAACCCGGCGCCCCGCTGTCGCTCACTCCCGAGCTCGAGACACGGATCCGCTCGACGCTGCGCCAGGCCCTGTCGCCGCGTCACGCCCCCGACCACATCATCGCTGTGCGCACCCTCCCCCGCACCCTCAACGGCAAGAAGCTGGAAGTACCCGTCCGTCGCGTCCTGCTCGGGACCCCGCCCGCCCAGGCGGTATCCGTCGACGCCCTGGCCGATCCCGCCGCCTTCGACGAGGTGCTGGCCGCCATGGCACGAGCGGGACTCCTGACCGTGGGGGCTCGGCCGTCGGAGACCTCACCGTGACGAGGACGCTTCCCGCCGCCGTCGACGTGCGTGAGGTGGGCCCACGCGACGGGCTGCAGGGCGAGGCTCCCATCGCCCCCGAGGACCGCGCCCGTCTGGTGGCCGCCCTCCTCGACGCCGGGGTCAGGCGCATCGAGGCGGTGAGCTTCGTCTCCCCCGAGGCCGTCCCCGCCATGGCCCAGCCCCGAGCCGTCTTGTCCGCCCTCCCCCGCCACGAAGGGGTGACCATCGCCGCCCTGGTCCCCAACCTGCGGGGCGCCGACATGGCCCTCGAGGCGGCGGTCGACGAGATCACCGTCACCGTCGCCGCCTCCGCCGAGTACAACCGGCGCAACGTCAACATGAGCATCGACGAGTCGGTGCGAGCCGTCACCGAGATCTGCGCCCGTTGTGCTGACGCCGGCGTGTCCGTCGACGCCGTGGTCTCCTGCGCCTTCGGCTCGCCCTACGAGGGTGACATCCCGTCCACCGACGTGGCCCAGCTGGCCGAACGTCTGCGCCAGGCCGGGGCGACGGCGCTGACGCTGGCCGACACCACCGGCATGGCCACCCCCCGGGTGCTGGCCGACGTGCTGGCCGCCACCGGCACCGACGTCGGGCTCCACCTCCACGAGACGCGCGGCACCGGACTGCTCAACGCCTATGCCGCCATGGAGATGGGCGTGCGTCGCTTCGACAGCTCGGTGGGCGGTCTGGGCGGCTCCCCCTTCGCCGAGACGGCGGCGGGGAACCTGGCCACCGAGGATTTCGTGGCCCTGCTCGACGACCTCGGGGTGCGCACCGGGATATCGCTGGCCCGCCTTCTCCGAGCCAGCGCCCTGGCCGAGCACCTCGTCGGGCACCGACTGCCCAGCCCCGTGTACCGCGTCGGCCCCCGCCTGGGCTGATCCCGACACCGATGCCCCCCACCGACCGCACCCACGCCATGGACCACGTGGTGGTGGTGTTGTTCGAGAACCGCTCCTTCGACAACCTGCTGGGACGGCTGTACGAGCCGGGGGAGGTGTCCGCCTTCGAGGGCGTGCTGGGCAAGGACCTCTCCAATCCCATCCCGGCGTGGGCCGAGCACGGGGCCGACCGCAAGGTGGTCCCCTACGCGGTGGCCACCACCATGGACTCCCCCGATCCCGACCCCGGTGAGGAGTACCAGCACACCAACACCCAGCTCTTCAACCGCCTCGACGAGTCCAATCGGTTCAAGGACGCCACCGAGATGGTGCCCCCCCACAACGCACCCGATCCGGGCCAGCCCCCCACCATGGACGGCTTCGTGGCCGACTACGTCAGCTTCCTGACCGTCGAGCTCGGCCGACAGCCCACCTACGACGAGTACAGCCAGATCATGACCGGCTACCGCCCCGAGCAGCTGCCCGTGATGAGCACCCTGGCCCGATCCTTTGCCGTGTTCGACCACTGGTTCAGCGAGGTGCCGTCGCAGACCATGGCCAACCGCTCGTTCTGGACGGCGGCCAGCTCCTCGGGCTTCGTGGTCAACCGGCCCATGACCAACTTCATGCGCCACAACCGGGCCGAGACCGTCTTCGAGCGCCTGGAGGAGCGCGGCCGCAGCTGGAAGGTCTACGTGCTCGAACCCGATCCACTGTCGTTCACCGGCATCATCCACTTCCAACGTCTGCACCACCGCTTCGCCACCCATTTCGTCCCCTACGCCGAATTCGAACGCGACAGCGCCGAGGGCACGCTGCCCGACCTCTCGCTCATCGAGCCCAACCTGCTCGCTGGTCACTGCGACTACCACCCCGCCTTCGGCCGAGCCCTGCTCGTCGGCGTAGACGTCCTGGTGGACCCGCCCTCGTCGATCCTGTCCGGCGAGGCCTTCCTGGCCCGCGTCTACCAGGCGGTTCGTTCGGCGACGTCGCCCACCGGGTCCAACGCCCTCAACACGTTGCTGGTGATCGGCTTCGACGAGCCGGGCGGTACCTACGACCACGTGCCGCCGGGGCCCGTGCCCCCACCGGGCCCGGGCGGCGAGCGGGGGCAGCTGGACTTCGGGTTCGACCGCTCGGGCTACCGGGTACCGGCAGTGATGGTCTCCCCCTGGATCGAGGCCTCCACCGTGTGCAGCCAGGAGATGCGCCACAGCTCGTTGATCGCCACTTTGCGCAAGGTGTGGGACATCGGCCCTCCGTTCAGCGGCCGGGACGCGGCGGCAGCCACCTTCGACCACCTGCTGTCGCGCTCGACGCCGCGCCCACCCGGCACCTGGCCCGACGTGCACCCCCTGGCCGTGCCCGCCTTCCAACCCCAGCGCCTCGACCTGCGCCACGCCCTGGGCACCATCGGACGTCATGTGTGCGACGGCCTCTTCGAGCACGCCCGTCACTCGGACGACCTGCCCGACCCGCCCTCGACCGATCCCGACATGTCACCCGAGCTGGCCGTCGACTTCGCCGCCGAACTGGGCCGCCACCTCTTCCCGGGTTTGAACCGACGCTGACGGACCTCAGTCCAAGAGGAGTCCGGCCAACCGACGGCGCTGGTAACCCTGGGAACCGAAGAGCAGGTCGTCCTGCTTGGCCCGCCGGTACAGCAGGTGGCAGTCCACGTCCCAGGTGAAGCCGACTCCGCCGTGGATCTGGATGGACTCGGCGGTCACGTCCACCGCCGCCTCACCGGCATAACCCTTGGCCATGGCCGCGGCCCGTGCCCGTTCGGAGCTGTTCGTGTCCGACGCCCACGCCGCATAGTGGGTACCCACCCGGGCCAGCTCCAGGTGATGGAGCATGTCGGCCGCCTTGTGCTTGATGGCCTGGAAGGTGGCGATGGGCCGGTCGAACTGCACCCGAACCTTGGCGTAGGCCACGGCCAGCTCGAGCGCCCGTTCGGCAGTACCCACCATCTCGGCGCACAGGGCCACGGCCACGTCGTCGAGGACGCGCCGCCACAGCGCGCTGTGATCGCCGGCCGGGCCGACCCGCTCGGCCCGCCGGCCGTCGAGAGCGAGGCGCCCGACCTTGCGGGTGACGTCCAGGCCCGGCACCGGCTCGGCCCCGGGCGCCTC
>JASHZK010000023.1 GCA_030042575.1 Acidimicrobiales bacterium | reverse complement strand
GCGCTGGCTGGGCGTGGACTGCTTGTGGCTGCTGCCCTATTACCCGTCGCCCATGCGCGACGGGGGATACGACATCAGCGACTTCTTCACCGTGCACCCCGACCTCGGCACCCTCGACGACCTCGTGGCCTTCTTGGACGACGCCCATCGTCGCGACATCCGGGTCATCGCCGACCTGGTCATGAACCACACCAGCGACCAGCACCCGTGGTTCGTCGAGTCCAGCTCGTCGCCCACCAATGCCAAGGCCGACTTCTACGTGTGGAACGACGACGACCAGCGCTGGCCGGAGGCCCGGGTGGTGTTCGCCGACGTGGAGACCTCGAACTGGACCTTCTGCGCCGAGCGCCAGCAGTACTACTGGCACCGCTTCTATTCGCACCAGCCCGACCTCAACTACGAGAACCCCCAGGTCGTCGAAGCCATGCTCCGGGTCATGCGCTTCTGGTTGGACCTGGGCCTCGACGGGTTCCGCCTGGACGCCGTGCCCTATCTGTTCCAGCGGGACGGGACGACCGGCGAGAACCTGCCCGAGACCCATCAACTGCTCAAGCAGCTGCGCAAGCAGATCGACGCCGACTATCCCAACCGGGTGCTCCTGGCCGAGGCCAACCAGTGGCCGGCCGACCTGGTCGACTACTTCGGCGACGGCGACGAGTGCCACATGTGCTTCCACTTCCCGCTCATGCCCCGGCTGTTCATGGCCGTCCGGCGCGAGCAGCGGTTCCCCCTCACCGAGATCCTGGCCCAGACCCCCGAGATCCCCGAAGGCTGTCAGTGGGCCATCTTCCTGCGCAATCACGACGAGCTCACCTTGGAGAAGGTCAGCGAGGAAGAGCGCGACTACATGGTGGCCGAGTACATCAAGGACCCCCGCATGCGCCGTCACATGGGCATCGGGCGACGCCTGGCCCCGCTCCTCGACGGTGACAGGCGCCTGGCCGAGCTGCTCAACGCCCTGCTCTTCTCGCTGCCGGGCACGCCGGTGCTCTACTACGGCGACGAGCTGCTCATGGGGGACAACGTCTATCTCGGTGACCGGGACTCGGTGCGCACCCCGATGCAGTGGAGCCCCGACCGCAACGCCGGCTTCAGCCGGGCGGACTTCGCCCAGCTGTACCTGCCTCCGCTCATGGACCCGGTGTACGGCTTCGGCGCCGTGAACGTCGAGGCCGAGCAGCGCAATCCCAGCTCGTACCTGCACTGGACCCGCACCATGATCCAGACCCGCAAGCAGTTCCCGGTCTTCGGCACCGGAGGTTTCGACGTGGTCCCCTGCGGGAACCCTTCCATCCTCGCCTACGTTCGCAGTCCCCAACCGGCCGACGACAACGGTGGCGAGCACCGTGGCTCGTGGGTCCGGCACCGGCGAGTTCCCGAGGGGAGCCGGCCGGTGACCAACCCGGTGCTGTGCGTCCACAACCTGAGCCGCTTCGCCCAGCCGGCCGACCTGGACGCCGCCCGGTGGGCGGGCCGGGTCCCCGTCGAGCTCTTGGGACGGGTCCGCTTCCCTCCTATCGGCAATCAGACCTACTCGGTGACCCTCGGCCCCTACGGCTACTACTGGTTCGAGCTGCTGTCGTCGTCTCCCACCGACGACATGGTGCCTTCCGTGTTGTCCAAGAGCGGGGCCGGTGCCCCGAGGGGGGTGGGGCGATGAGGGAGGACAGGAGCCCCCCCGCCCCCGTGCACGAGGAGCTGGCACCGGTGGTCTCCGCCTATGCCGCCCGTCGCCCCGGGTGGGGACCGGAGGCGGGTGGAGCCCGGGTCATCGAAGCCGTGCCGCTGCGCCGCGGTCGGCCCGGCCTGCTCGACGTGGTGGCGACGGTGGGCCGGCGCCTGGTCCACGTCCCGCTCGGCCTGCGCGAAGTCTCGGAGTTGCACGGCGTGGGGGAGCCGGACGATCCGCTTCTGGGCACGGTGGACGACGGCACGGGGCCGGTCGCCTGTTTCGACGCCCTGCGCGACAGCGAGACGGCCGCTCTGCTCTTGACCCATGTCTCGGGATCCCGCACCGATCCGGCCCTCGTCCGGCAGATCCGGACCGACGACGCCTCGGTGACCATGGCCATGGAGGACCGTTTCGCCTTCACCGTCTACGACGATCTGGTCGACGAGCCCCGCCCCGAGGTGGACGTGCTCTTCGCCTTGGACGAGGCCGGCTTCAACCATCTGGCCGCCCCCCTGTGCCGTTGGCGCCGGGGGCGGTGGGACCTCGGTGTGGTGCAGGAGCAGCTGCTCGGACCGTCCTCGGGATGGGCCCTCGCCCTCACTTCGGTGCGCGACCTGTACGCGTCGGGCGGTCCGCCCGAGATCGCCGGAGGGGACTTCGGCACCGAGGCCCACCGCCTGGGCACGATGACGGCGCGCATGCACCTCGGACTCGACCGGGCCTTCGGGCGCCGACGGGTCGAACCCGTCGTATGGGCCGACGCCCTCGAGGCGTCCGTGCGCCCCCTGGCGCCGACACTGCTCGACCGGCCGGACGTGACGACGCTGCTCGACGAGCTGCGCGCTCTCACCGTGCCGTGCTCTGCCATCCGCACCCACGGGGACTTCCATCTCGGGCGCACGGCGCGGACGGACCAGGGGTGGATGGTCAGCGACTGCGCGCCCGGTGGGGTGCTCCCCGGGCGGACCGCGCCGGGGGAGCGGTCGCCGCTCTGCGACGTGGCCGACCTGCTGTGGTCGTTGCACCAGGCGACCGCGGTGGCCGCCAACGAGCGCGACCCGGCCGGCCGGTTGGGCCTGGCCGAGCTGGGCCAGGCCTGGGAGACGCGCAACCGTAGGGCTCTGGTCGCCGGCTACCTGGGTACACCGGGCATTCTGGGCCTGACCGGTCCCGATCGGGAACTGGTGCGGAGCCTGGTCGCCCTCTTCG
>JASHZK010000197.1 GCA_030042575.1 Acidimicrobiales bacterium | reverse complement strand
CAGCTGGCCTGCGCCCTGGCTCTTCTGGCCGGCCACCCCCGCCAGTGGGCCCGGCTGGCCGAGGAGCCGGCCTTGGCGCCGCGGGCGGTGGAGGAGACCATGCGCTACCTGGGGGCGGTCCGGGGCACGGCCCGGGTGGCTGCCGAGGACATCGAGTACCGAGGGGTGTGCTTCCCGGCCGGGACGCTGCTGGCCGTCAGCCTGGCCGGGGCCAATCGCGATCCGTCGGTGTTCGAGGCGCCCGACACCTTCGACGTCACCGCCGAGCGCACGGCCCATCAACTCACCTTCGGATCGGGCATCCACCACTGCCTGGGAGCGGCGTTGGCCCGGGCCGAGCTCCAAGAGGCGCTGCCGCTCTTGGCCCGGCGGCTCGAGAACCTGGCAGTGGACGGAACCATCGAGTGGAAGCCGGCCACCTTCGGCATCTGGGGCCCGGCCCGCCTGCCCGCCCGCTGGGGTTAGAGCCGGCCCACGAAGGCCTCCAGCTCGGACGCGAAGCGCTCGGGCTCCTCCTCGTGCACCAGGTGGCCGGCGCCGAGCACGACGGTCACCTGCGCCTCGGGGTTGGTGATCCGGAACTGCTTCTCGTTCTCGGCGGTGAAGGCGGCTCCCAACGAAGGGTCGGCCCGGATCACGAGCGCCGGACACGGCAGCGGGAGGTCGGGGCGGGCGCCGTCCAGGCCGGTGCCGTCGAGGGCAGGGAGAAACACGTCGGGGTCGATGCGGGAGAACTCCACGGCACGTAGGCGGGTCCCCTCCGGCCCGAGCTCTCCGGCCGCCGACCCCCGAGCCCGGGGGCTGGGGACGGCGTTGAGAACCGCTTCGTACTCCTCGATACGAGCCCCTCGCAGCTGCATGCCCATGGTGAAATCCCGGAGCAAGGAGAAGAAGGCGATGGCGGGCGAGTCCCCCCGGGGGAACAGAGGTGGATCCTCGAGGAGCACGCCTCGCACCAGTTCCGGTCGCCTCAGGGCCATGGTGTGGGCCACCACGCCGCCGAGGGAGTGCCCGACCACCACGGCGGGACGCTCCAGGACGTGATCGCACAGGGCGATGGCATCGGCCAGGTGGTGTTCCAGGGTGTAGGTGCCGGCGGCGTGTCCCGACCCACCGTGTCCGCGAAAGTCGAGGGCGACGACGCGGCGAAGAGGGGTGAGGCGCGCCACGAGCCCTCTCCAGGTGGAACGGGCGTCGCCCAGCCCGTGGAGCAGCACGACCGGTGGCGCCCCCGGTCCGCCCCGGTCGTCGTAGGCCAGGGAGACGCCTTGGCTGTCGAGGCGCATGGCCACGGTTTAGCCGACACCGGCTGGCACCGGCCCGGCGCCGGGGGCTGGAATGGAGTGCCGCCGGAGGGCGTTGGCCGCGAGGTGGGTGGAGCCGAGAGAGGACCGGACATGGCGCATGGCCCGCACACGGTGTTCGTGCTCGGCGGCGGGGGGAACCTGGGAGCGGTGCAAGTGGGCATGCTCCAGGCCCTGGTCGAGGCGGGCATCACGCCCGACGCCGTTGTGGGGACGTCCATCGGCTCGCTGAACGGGGCGTTCTTCGCCGGCCACGGCGACCTGGCCGGGACCGAAGCCCTCCGGGAGCTGTGGCTCACCGTGCGACGACAGGATGTCTTTCCCACCAACGTCCGCAACATCACCCAGGGCCTGTTCAACCATCAGAACCACCTGTTCGCCTCGGACGCTGTGCGCCGCCTGATCCTGCGAGCCGATCTCGGCTTCTCCCGATTGGAAGAGGCGCCCATCGGCCTGCACGTCGTGGCCACCGACCTGTGCCGGGTGGAGGCGGTGATGCTGTCGAGCGGCGACGTGGTGACCGCTCTTTTAGCCAGCGCCGCCATTCCAGGATTGTTCCCGCCCGTGGAGATCGACGGCCGCACCCTGGTGGACGGCGGCGTGTTGGCCAACGTGCCGGTGGCCCAGGCCGAGGCCCTCGACCCTCTGGTGGTCTACGTGTTGCCCGCCACGGTCGACCGGATGTTCTGCGATCCCAGCAACGCCATCGTCATGTTGCAGCGAGCCATGTCGATGGCCGGCTTGCCGGATCAACGCCGCGCCCTCGAAGGTGCCTCCTCCCGCCGCCAGGTCAGGGTGCTCCCGGTTCCGGAGGAGGCGGCCACTCTCTCCATCTTCGACTTCAAGAGGACCGACCAGCTCATCGGCGACGCCCGCCTCCTGAGCGCCCGCCTGCTCGAGGAAGGCGCACCGCTCGCCTCCACGTGAGCCAGATCGACGGACAAAGGAGACCCGAATGGTGACCCAGCTGCACAAGACGCTGTACACGGCACAGGCCACGGTCCACGGAGGCCGTGACGGGCACGGGAGCTCCTCCGACGGCGTGCTCGAGCTCGACCTGCGTCGGCCCCTGGAGATGGGCGGGGACGGACAGGGGACCAACCCCGAGCAGCTGTTCGCCCTGGGGTACGCCGCCTGTTTCCAGAGCGCCATGGCGGTGGTGGGACGACGGATGAGCGTCGACACCGGGCAGTCGAGGGTGACGGCCCGGGTGTCGCTGGGAACCGTCGGCAACGGTGGATTCGGACTGGCCGCTCGACTGGAGGTCGACATTCCCGGTGTCGACCACGAGACGGCCGAGCAGGTGGTGAAAGCCGCCCACGAAGTGTGTCCCTACAGCAATGCCACCCGGGGCAACATCGAGGTGACCCTGACCGTCGCCTAGTGCGTCGGTTCCCACCGCGTGAACGCCCCCGATGGGGCCCTGGTCACGAGTACCGGGTGATGTAGCCCCGCTTGCGAAACAGCCCGAGCATGGCCGTGACGAAGGCCACCGCCACCACCAGCAAGGCCAACGTGCTCAGGGCGGCCACGAGCAGCTGGCCCCACTGCAGTCCCTGGTGGTCGAGCAGGGACCGGCCGGCGGCGAAGGCGTGGGTGGTGGGTAGAGCGACGGCGAGCGGCTGGAGAAACCCAGGCAACGCCCTGGTCGGATAGAACACGCCCGACAGTGGCATGACCATGAACAGGATGCCCCAAGCCAGCGCCTCGGCGCCCGAGCCGAAGCGCAGCACGATGCCGATCACGAACAGGGCGATCACCCAACCCACGAACAGGAGCACGACGGCAATGGGCAGGAGGTCCCATCCCAACCTGGTGACGTTGAAGGCGTAGAAGGCGGCGGCGGCGCCGGCCGCCACACCCACCCCGACGGCCAGCTTGACCAGACCGAAGAGCATCACGCCCAGGGCGTACTCGAGCTCGGACATGGGT
>JASHZK010000196.1 GCA_030042575.1 Acidimicrobiales bacterium | reverse complement strand
GGGGCCTGGGTGCAGACCCTGTCGGGCGGTTCCTACGGCTTCGACTATCCCGACGCCGTAGCCTACGACGGGACCCACCTCTGGGTGACCAACGAAGGCGGCGACTCGGTCACCGAGCTCGACGCCAGCACCGGGGCCTGGGTGAAGACCCTGTCGGGCGGCTCCTACGGCTTCGACCTCCCCAACGCCGTGGCCTTCGACGGGACCCACCTCTGGGTGACCAACTTCGAGGGCGACTCGGTCACCGAGCTCGACGCCAGCAATGGAGCCTGGGTGCAGACCCTGTCGGGCGGCTCCTACGGCTTCGACCTCCCCGACGCCGTGGCCTTCGACGGGACCCACCTCTGGGTGGCCAACGAAGACAACGCGGTCACCGAGCTCGACGCCAGCAATGGGGACTGGGTGCAGACCCTGTCGGGCGGCTCCTACGGCTTCGACGATCCCGACGCCGTGGCCTACGACGGGACCCACATCTGGGTGACCAACTTCGCGGGCGACTCGGTCACCGAGCTCGACGCCAGCAATGGGGCCTGGGTGCAGACCCTGTCGGGCGGCTCCTACGGCTTCGACTATCCCATCGCCGTGGCCTTCGACGGGACCCACCTCTGGGTGGCCAACGGAAGCGGCAACTCGGTCACCGAGCTCGACGCCAGCAACGGGGCCTGGGTGCAGACCCTGTCGGGCGGCTCCTACGGCTTCGACTCTCCCGACGCCGTGGCCTTCGACGGGACCCACCTCTGGGTGGCCAACGCCGAGGGCGACTCGCTCACCGAGCTCCAGGACTGACAAGAGGCGCCCGCCCGCCCCGCTCGTCGGAGCCGCGGTTGTGCCGCCGGTCGGACCGGAGTATACTAGTAATCCCATAGAAACAGCTGAGATAGAGAGCCGAGAGAGGAAGCGGGAACCGGGGCCCGCCGTAGGCCGAAGCCCCGGCGCCCTGAACATCCCCTCGAGGCGCTGGGCCCAGAGCCGGCCAGGGTGCTAAATTCGACAAATCCACTCGGAAAAGTTTAAGGAGTAGTTCACGACTTGTTCACGTGCTCTTCAACGGCAGGTCAACTGACGTTCACCTGTCGTCTGTACCTTCAGCCCGAGGGGCCGTGACCAGCCGACGTGATCCCCCTGGGCTGAGTTTTCTCACACTTCGTGGCGAGGGACAGCGTGGTCGCAATCACAAGCGGACTCAACACGCCCGACGGGTCGGCGCCCACCCCGATCTCGGTGCCCAACGACCGCCGGCGGAGCGACCGTGTCTTTCGGGGCACGGCCCGGGCCACCGGTTATGCCACGTTGGTGCTGCTGTTCCTCATCGGCCTGTTCCTGCTCATCTACGGGTTCCCCGCCTTCCACGTCGCCGGGTTCCGCTTCTTCACCACGTCCGGCTTCTCGACGGTGGGCAAGGTCACACATTTCGGCGTGGCCGCCTCACTCTACGGGACCGTGGTGGTGGCGATCGTGGCCTTGTGCGTGGGTGCGCCCATCGGCATCGCCACCGCCCTGTTCCTCTCCGAATACTGCCCGCGCCGGCTGCGTCCCACCCTCATCGCCTTCGTCGACCTGGCCGCCGCCATCCCGAGCGTCATCTACGGGTTCTGGGCTTTGGCCGAGATGCAGACGAACGTGGTGGGAGTGGCCGGCTTCATCGCCCGGCACTTCTCGTGGATCCCGCTGTTCAAGGTGACCTCACCCACCGTGGAGGACTCGCTGTTCATGGCCGGGCTGGTGGTCGGCATCATGATCGTGCCCATCGTCGCCTCGGTGTCCAGAGAGGTGTTCTCCCTGACGCCGCCGGGCGAGAAGGAAGGTGCCCTCGCCCTGGGTGCCACCCGTTCGTCGATGATCAGGCGGGTGGTGCTGCCCTTCGGCCGGGGCGGCATGATCGGCGCCGTCATGCTCGGGCTGGGGCGGGCCTTGGGCGAGACCGTCGCCGTGGCCATCATCCTGAGCGAGAGCTTCTTCATCTCGCCGCACATCCTGCAGACGGGCGGCAGCACCGTGGCCGCTTTCATCGCCCTGCACTTCGGCTCGGGCGGCAAACTCGGGACCCAGGCCCTGCTCTTCGCCGGTTTGGTGCTATTCGCCATGACGCTGGTCATCAACCTGATCGCCTCGGAGATCGTCTCGCGCTCGCGCAGCGGGTCAGGGGTGGAGCTGTGACCGACCTCCTCGAACGAGTCGACATGGACTACACGGCCGGCACGTCCGACATCGAGGTTCCGCCGCCGCCTGCTCTTCCTCGGGGTCGCCGGCGCGGCGGCGGCGGTCGACGCCGGCCACGCGATTTCCGCTGGGCCGACGCCGGGGTGCTCGTGGCCTCGGCGGTGTCGTCCTTCGCCCTGATGTGGATGGTCTTCTACCAGTTCACCTTGCTGTCAGGCGCATTCGGTTTCCTCTTGTGCTGGTACGTGTGCACCTTGGCCATGTACTGGTTCGTGACCAGCGAGACGCTCGACCGCCGTACGGCCACCGACCGGGTGGTGATGGTGGTCATGGTGACCGCCGCTGCCCTGATGCTGGGCTTGGTCGTCTTCATCGCCGGCTGGGTGGTGTGGAAGGGACTTCCCCATCTGAGCGCCAATTTCTTCTTCAAGACGGAGAAGGACCTGGAGCCGGCCAATCCCAACGTCCTCCACCAGATCGGGGTGGCCCACGCCATCGTCGGCACCGTCGAACAGGTCGCCCTGGCCGCCCTGATCGCCGTGCCCGTGGCCGTGACCACGGCGGTGTTCTTGAACGAGGTGAAAGGCCGCGGGGTGCGGGCGGTGCGGACGGTGGTGACCGCCATGAGCGGCTTGCCTTCGGTGGTGGCCGGTGTGTTCGTCTTCTCGCTCTTGGTGGAGCCGGGCATCATGCGCTACGCCGGCATCCTGGCCTCGCTGGCGTTGTTCATCTTGATCCTGCCCCTCATCACCCGCACCACGGAGGAGGTCCTGCGCCTGGTGCCCGGTGGGCTGCGAGAGGCGTCGTTGGCCCTGGGCGCCTCCGAGACACGCACGGTGTTCTCGGTGGTGCTGCCCACCGCCCGCTCGGGCATCATCACCGCCTCGCTCCTGGGAGTGGCCATCGCCGTCGGGGAGACGGCGCCCCTTCTGTTCACCGCCTTCGGCTCCAACGTCATGAACGCCAATCCGTTCCACGGCGCCCAGGGGGCACTGCCCCTCGTGATCTACACCAACGCCAAAGCGGCCCAGAGCTCGCTGGTGGACCTGGCCTATACCACCGCCCTCATCCTCCTCATGCTGGTGCTCATCTTGTTCGTGGCGGCACGGGTGTTCGGGCGTCGCCGTACCCACGCCGGCTTCCTCCGGCGGCGCCTGCTGGCGCTCACGGCTGCTTCATCGGTGTCCTCGCCTACCATCGAGGTGAGGGGCACCTCGTCTTCCATCCCGGAGGAGGGACCACCATCGTCATGACCGTTACGACG
>JASHZK010000195.1 GCA_030042575.1 Acidimicrobiales bacterium | reverse complement strand
GGCAGCGAACTCGGCGACGGGACCATCTCTGACAGCGACACCCCGGTCCAGGTGGAGGGCGTGGGCGGCACCGGGACCCTGAGCGCAGTGGCCTCGCTCACGAGCGACGACGCCGGCACCTACTGCGCCCTGCTCACTTCCGGCGAAGTGGACTGCTGGGGGGGTGGCGGCGACGGCCAATTGGGCGACGGGACGTCCTCTGACAGCGACACGCCCGTCCAGGTGGAGGCGGTGGGCGGCACCGGGAACCTCAGCGGTGTGGCGTCGCTCGCCGGCGCACCATCCGAGGACGGCGGAGCTTCGTCCTTCTGCGCTGTCCTCACGTCGGGGGAGGTCGACTGCTGGGGGTCAGGCGACGCCGGCCAACTGGGCAACGGGGCATCGTCTGACAGCGACACACCGGTCCCAGTGCTGCCTCTTTGACCCGGCGGCGCCACCGGAGCCGGCCGACGCTCACCGTCAGGGCACGGTTATCCCCTTCGCGGTCCCCCTGGCCAGGAGATCGGGAGTGGCGGAGACCCCGAGTCCATCGAGAATGCGACGAGCCTCGGCGGCGAGCTCCGCTGGGGGGCACCCGTCGTGCTCGATCGACAGTGCCGCCATCACCTCCAACGTGAGGGCGCGTTCGAATCCTGCTTGCCGGGCCGCCGCCGCCTCGAGGCTCTGCTCCAAGGCGCCGCCGGCGGCATCGACGTCCCCGCCCTGAGCCAGAGCCACCCCCAACACTCGGTACAACAGCGGCATCTGCGGACACCCCCCGATGGCCCGTGCCTTGTCGAGCTCGGCGGTCGCCCTTCGACGTGCACCGTCGACGTCTCCGGAGAGGAGCTCACACTCCGCCCAGCGGGCACCCGCCTCCAACATGTCCTGGCTGCCTGCGGCCTCGGCTTCGGCGCGTGCCTCTCGGAAGAGGGCGATCGCCGCTGCGAAGTCGCCCGACTTGGCCAGGCAACGGGCCAGGTTGCATTTGACGTAGGCCAAGCCCGGTTTGAATCCGGCGGCCCGCCACGCCCTCGATACCGATTGGAAGACGCCTCTGGCCTCGTCCAAGCGACCTTGATCGAGGACTATTTCGGCGACGTTGTTCTCGTACACGCCCAACCGGACCGAATCTCCTACTCGTCGCGCCTTCTCCTGGGCCTTCGAGTAGAAGCCGAGCGCCTCGTCCCACTGCCCTTTGAAGTGGGCCCGCACCCCCAGGGAGTTGAGGACGCTGCCCTGGCCCTGGAGGTCTCCGATCTCCTCCATGATGGCCAGAGCTCGCCGGAGGTTGGTGGGTTCCTCACGCCCTCCCATGTCCATGAGGGCCCAGTCGAGGACGAGCAAGGCGTTGGCCAGGGCCTCCTTCTCGTCAGCCAGCTCCGCCTGCGTTACCGCCTTCTCCAGCCAGGTGATGGCCCGAGCGTGGTTGCCCTGCTCCTGCGAGAACCGCCCGTACCAGGTGAACAACTGCGCCCGTTGCCGTGCCGCCTCGATGTCGTCGATGCCTTGGAGCGTGTGAAGCGCTCTCGTGATCCACCGCAACCCGTTCGAGAAACGGTCCCGCCACCCCTGGACCCGCGCCACCTTGAACATGAGGCGCGCCTGGACCAGCGGCTCGTCGCCCACCAGGCGTCTGGCCAGGCGGTACTGAGCATCGGCCTCGTCCCAGTTGCTGGTGCGGTTACGGGTGTCTCCGAGCTTCTCGTGTACTTCGGCCACCTGCGTACGGGTCAGCCCGTCGAGGCGACGGGCGGCCAGAAGCGCACGCTCGTAGAACTCCGCGGCCTCGAGATTCGCTGACACACCGCCAGCCCGTTCGGCGGCCACCAAAGAGTATGTCCAAGCATCTTGGAAGCGCTGGGCGTGAAAATAGTGCAGCGAGAGCAGTTCGGCCTGCTCCTCGGCCCGCCCCTCGGCTGAGCCCACGATGGCGTCGGCCACCCTGGCATGCAGATCGCGTCGCGACCGATACGACAGGCCCGAATAGGCGCCGTCTCTCAACAAGGCGTGGCGAAAGACCACGTTGCCGGCCGGATCCGGCGCCAGGAAGTCCGCCAGCCTGAACCAGAGAGGATCGTCGGATTGGGGGACCCTGTCCACCACCGCCCCGAGCAGTCTCCAAGGGGCCGAACGACCGAGCACCGACACCCGACGCAGAACGTAACGATCCTCGGAGGAGAGTCGGTCGATGCGGGCGGCTATTAGGGCCTCCACCGAGTCCGGAAGCGATTCGATGTCCTGCTGCTCGCGCGCCGCTGCCAGGAGCTCCCGCAGGAAGAGCGGATTGCCGCCCGAGCGCTCGGCCAGCAAGCTGACGTCGTGCTCCCTGAGCGGGCTCCCCCGTGTGGCCAGATGGACCAGGTCGGTGGCGTCCTCCCCCCCCAGGGGCCGGAGGGCGAGGCTGGTGCTCGAGGAGGCCGGCGCCACGAACCCGCCTTCCACGTCTCTCCTGGTGAAGCACAGGAGCCAGGGCCTGTCGTGCCCGTTGGCGATGACGTGGCGCAGCAGTTCGCCAGAAGCTTCGTCCATCCAGTGCGTGTCCTCGAAGAAGAACACAGTCGGTCCGGGAAGCAGCACTCCGAGAAGGTCGGCCACGACCGCGCCCAGGCGGGAGACCCGGAACTCGGGGTCGATCTCAGCGGTCTCGACCGTGTCCGCCATCTCCACATCGGCAACCGATCCGATCAGCGGCGCCCAGGGCACCAGGGAGGGCGAGAGCTCCTCCAGTGCCTCCTCGAGGCGCTTTCCGGCATGGAGCTCTCCCGGTTCGCCGAGTTTCAGCAGCCCTCGGAGCACTCCGCGCAGCACCCCGTAGGGCGTGGTCGAGTCGTAGTACTCGCAGTTCGCCGACAGGGAGCCGAGACCCTCGGATGCGGATTTGAACTCCTCGACCAAGCGAGACTTGCCCACGCCTGGCTCCCCCACGACCTCCACCAGCGAACCGGAGCCGGCCAGGACCGAACGTACCTTCTCCTTCCAGGTCTCCATCTCCTGGCGGCGTCCGACGAGAGGGAGCCGGCTGCCCGACTCGATCACCCGAGCGCCTGTGCGCGCTCCCACCTCCAAGGCCTCGATGGCCTTGGCTTTCCCCTTGACGAAGAAGGGGGTCACCTCTTGGACCTCGAACTCCGAACGCGAGCGGAACAGCACCCCCGGCGTCGCCAGGATCCGCCCAGGGTTCGCCTTGGCCATGAGGCGGGCGGCCAGGTTCACGGTGTCGCCCATGACCGTGAAGGTCCTTCGGAAAACAGGGCCTATGTCCCCACAGAACACCGGTCCCCGGTTCACGCCCACGCGAAGAGGGGTATGGCGCTCGCCATCCATGATCTGGCGCAAAGCGAGCAACATGCGATGCTCGTCGTCGCCCGACGAGGACGGTGTCCCGGCAGCAAGGATCACCTTTCCGCCGTCGTGGTCGATGTCGGTTCCGATGAACGTCACGCCTTGGCGTTCGACGGCACGTTGGATGTCGGAGATCAACTCGTCCAGGTGACTGGTGAGCGGTCCCGGTCCCTCGGCCTCGAGCAGGGCGTCGGTTCCTTCGAAATGGACGAAGCCCACCGTCACGCGCCTGTGCTCGGGCTCGTGGCCGTGGCTCCGGATCGAGCTCAGCACGGCGGCGGGAATGCAGGCCGACAGGTCGGCCAGGGTCTCGACCGGATCGAGCGGAGTAGCCGCTGGCACACGAACGGCCGGCGCTCGTCGCAAAAGCCTGCCATCGTCCTTGGCTTCGCCCAGGTCCGAAGGGGCCAGAGCGGCCGCTGTGCTCCTGCTCACCAGGATCTGGCCGGCGGTTGCGGCGGCTTCCATGGCGACCGTGGAACTGGCGGCGGGACCGGTGATCACGAGCTCGCGGTGTGAGCTGCCCACCAGGAACAGGTCGAACGAGCCACTGTGGACCCCGACCGACATGCGCAGAACGACCTGGTGGCCCAGCACCGTGAGGCGCCCCGCCACCCGAAGAGTACGTCGCATCTCGTATGCGGCCCGGCAGGCCCGGCGCTCGTGGTCAGCTCCCGTGAACATCAACAGAAGAGCGTCACCGCCGAACTTCATGAGGCGCCCGCCGTTGTCGTAGGCAACCTCGAGCAGGCCTACGAAGCAGTCACCGATCGTCGCCGCGAGCTCCTCGGCCCCGATCTTGCCGTGGTTGGACAGGCGCTCGGAGAGCTTGGTGAACCCCGAGATGTCCACGAAGGCCACGGTCGCCTCGATGGCCCGATGTCGCAGCTCGGGGGAGGTAGCCATCCAGTCGACGACCAAGCGGGG
>JASHZK010000194.1 GCA_030042575.1 Acidimicrobiales bacterium | reverse complement strand
CAGGAGGATGTCCTCCTTGGACTCGAAGTGGTAGTAGAGGGCCGCCTTGGTGACCCCCAGCTTCTCGGCGATCTGCCGCAAGCTGGTGCCGTCGTAGCCCTGCTCGGTGAAGAGCTCCAGCGCCACGTCGAGGATCCGCTGGCGGGTGTCGGAGCGATCGGAGCGGTGTCGAGCCACCGGTTCGGCCCCGCCCCCGCCCCCGCCCTGGCCCGGGGTCTCCGGTGCTTGGCCCTGCTCGCCTGCCGTGGGGCTCTGGTTCATCTGCTTTCCGAGGACCGGGTCTGGGGAGTGCATCCGATGATTTTACTTGACGACAGGTAAGTCTCGCTCATATGATGCCATCGGAAGGATTTTACTGACCGGAAGGTAAGGAAGCCACTCATGGGTACCGACCTGATGATCGAGGCCGTGGGTCTGCAGAAGCGCTATGGCGACACCCAGGCCCTGGCCGGCGTCGACTTCTCGGTGCCGGCCGGGACGATCCTGGGGCTGCTCGGACCCAACGGGGCGGGCAAGACGACGGCGGTGCGGATCCTGACCACCCTGGCGCTGCCCGACGGCGGGCGGGGGGCGGTGGCCGGGATCGACGTGGTGCGGAGCCCCGGCGAAGTGCGCCGCCACATCGGGGTGGCCGCTCAGGACGCCACGCTGGACCCGCTCTTGACCGGCCGTCAGAACCTGGTACTGGTCGGGGAGCTCTCCGACATGGGACGGGCTGCGTCCCGGGCCCGGGCCGAGGAGCTGCTGGACCAATTCGAGCTCACCGACGCCGCTGACCGCGTCCTCAAGGGCTACTCGGGCGGGATGCGACGGCGGTTGGACCTGGCCGCGTCGCTCACGACCCGTCCCCCGGTCCTCTTCCTCGATGAACCCACGACGGGGCTGGACCCGACGAGCCGCCAGCGGGTGTGGCAGGCGATCCGGGAACTCCTGGAGGACGGCGTCACCGTGCTGCTGACCACGCAGTACCTCGAGGAAGCCGATGCCCTCGCCCACCGCATCGTGGTCGTGGACCACGGCCGAGTCATCGCCGATGGCACCCCCCTCGAGCTCAAAGAGGCCTCGCGGTCGGCTCGTCTGGAGGTGACGCTGTCGACGCCGCACCCGGGGGCCGTGGCCGCTCTGGCGCCCCTGGTGGCGGGGGCGGTCCGTGTGGGCGAAGACGGTCGGCGGCTCAGCGCGGGGGTGGACATGGCCAGTGGGTTGGCGACGGCGGTGGTGCGGGCCCTCGACGCCGCCGGGGTGCTCGTCGACCACATCGAGGTCCGTCAACCTTCGCTCGATGACGTGTTCTTCTCGCTGACCGGCGGGCACATCGAGGAGGAGGAGGAAGAGGCCGGCTTCGTCGACGGGAGCCGGCACGAGCTGGAAGGGGCCCACGCATGACGACGACCGCCTTGACCCACACCACCGTCGGGCTGGGCCGGTCCCGCTCAGGAGGCAGAGCGCTGGGTGCGTTGACCGACATCTGGGCCATGACTAGGCGCAACCTGGTGCACATCTCGCGTGAGCCGATGCAACTGTCGGACGTGACGCTCCAGCCGGTCCTGTTCACGGCCTTGTTCGTCTACATCTTCGGCGGTGCCATCCCCATCCCGGGTGGCAGCTACAAGGACTATCTCCTGGCCGGCATTCTGGCCCTCAACCTGGTGACCTCGACCATGGGCACCGCTGTCGGGCTCAGCACCGACCTGCACGAGGGCATGATCGACCGATTCCGTGCTCTGCCCATGTGGCGCTCGGCCGTGCTGGTCGGCCGTTCGGTGGCCGATTTCATGACCTCGTGCCTGTGCGCGCTCATCGTCGCCTTGACGGGTCTGGCTGTCGGGTGGCGAGCCGACGCCAGCACGGCGTCGATTCTCGCCGGTTTCCTCGTCGTCCTTTTCTTCGCCTATTCGCTGGCCTGGATCGCCGCCTGCGTGGGCTTGAACTCCAAGAGCCCCGAGTCGGCGGCCTCGTTCGGTTTCATCGTGCTGTTCCCGCTGGCCTTCGTCTCCAACGCCATGGTCCCTACCCTGCACATGCCTGGGTGGTTGCAGGCAATCGCCAACTGGAACCCGGTGAGCGCCGTGTGTGCGGCGGCGCGCCACCTGTGGGGGAACCCGAACCCGTCGGCCGCGGTGAGCGCCTGGCCGATGCAGCACCCCATCGAAGCATCCCTGATCTGGTCCGTGGCGATCCTGGTGATCGCCGCTTCGTCAGCCGCACACTTCTTCCGACGCCGGATCACGGAGTAAGCCGCAGAACTTTTCGAAATCTGTCATAGACAGCTCCGGCGGCGAGAATCGGTGCCGTCCGTGCCCTGCTCCGCCTGAAGAGGCGTGAGTCGTGGCGCTACCGGTCGCCGACTATGGGCCCAGTCTTACAATGGCGTCGCCATGAGCCTCAGCGAACCGACGACCACGATCGTGGGGGACGCCTCTTCCCCAGACCACGCCTCGATTTGGGCGAAGACGCGTTGGCAATCCTTCGCCAACTCTCGTTGCCTGTCGGCGCTGCTCATCGTCGAGTTCCGGATCGTCGTGGGCCTGGGCGCCGCATACATCGCCCTGAAGACCGTTCCCCATGGACCGTTCTTCCGATCGGATCTCACTGCCTACGCTTCGTCCTCGTCGCTGATCGACAACTTCCTCCGCTGGGACTCGGCCTTCTACTTGACCATCGCCCACGTGGGGTACTCGCCGGCGGCCGTCGCTCGCAGCCCGTTCTTCCCCGCGTATCCGGCTCTGATCTGGCTGGCCGCGCACGTCGGTCTCGGATACGACACGGGGGCCGTTGTCATTTCGTGGATCGCCCTGTTCTTCGCGACCTGGGCCGTCGTGGAACTGGCCGACGCACTGATTCCCGGCCCCTCCTCTCACCGCTGTGGGTACCTCCTGGCGTGGGCGCCCACTTCGGTCTTTCTCGTCGCCGGTTACGCGGACTGCCTCTACGTGGCGCTGGTGGCTTGGGCCTTGCTCTTCATGGTGCGCAACCGGCATTTCCTCGCGGCGGCCATGGCCGCCCTGGCTTCGGCATCTCGGCCCGAAGGCTGTGTCATCGGTGTCGCCCTGGCCCTGGCGCTGGTGTTGCAACGCCAATATCTGAAGGCCGCCGCCTTGGTCGTGGTGGGTGAACTCGGTTTCCTCGGATTCTCGGCCTTCTGCTGGGTCAACTACGGGAGCCCCATCGAGTACCTCCGGGCTCAGAGTTCATGGGGTCGTGTATGGACGGTCCCGTTCTATGCAGTGTGGTCGACGTTCGCTCACCTCACGTCGCTCGATGGCAACGCGCTGGGTGTGCTCTTGGTCGACGCCGTCGCCATCGTGGTGGCTTCTTTGGCCACGATTTATCTGGGTCGACTCGCCCTGCGCCAACGGGAACTGTGGTCCCTCGTGGCCTTCTGTGCGCTGTCTCTGGTGCCCATCGCCTGCACAGCCACACCTCCCGACGCTGCTCAGAGTGCCGCCCGACTCGTGATGTGCATGGTGCCGCTGTACCTTCTTGTGGCTCGCATTCGCTGGGGGCCTGTTTGGTCGGTCTTGCTGTGCTCTTCGGTTGCGTTGGCATTGATCCTGCAGGCGGTGTTCAACACCGGCTGGTGGCTCACCTGAGGTGGTCGCTGGGAGCGGGTGTAGGGACAGTTTGCGAGCTCAGTAGGACTCGATGAGGGTTCTGTCGATGCTTCCTCCATTTTCGTAGGAGCCCACGGCCTGGCACGAAGTGGACGACACACATGACACCTCGGTGAGCTCGTTGTCGGAGGTCCCGTTGTTGGGGCTGGTGGAAAACGACCAGGTACTGCCGGTCCAGGATTCGACCAGGGTTTGGGCCACTTTGCTTTCCTTGTCGTCGTAGCCGACGGCCTGGCACGAGGTGGTCGAGATACACGAAACCCCGGTGAGCTCGTTGTCGGAGGTCCCGTGGTTGGGGCTGGTGGAAAACGACCAGGTGCTGCCGTTCCAGGACTCGACCAGGGTCTGGGCCACTTTGCTCGTGTTGTCGTAGTAGCCCACGGCTTGGCACGAGGTGGACGAGGCACATGACACCCCGGTGAGGACGTTGACGGACGTCCCGTGGTCAGGGCTCTTGGAAACCGACCAGGTGTTGCCGTTCCAGGACTCGACCAGG
>JASHZK010000193.1 GCA_030042575.1 Acidimicrobiales bacterium | reverse complement strand
AACTTCTTCATGCGGGGCGCGCTGCCGCTCTTAGGGTGGGCGATCATGTGGGCCATCGGAGGCTACAGCCTGGTACAGGACTGGGGACCCGGTGCCGGCTACACCTCGTGGAGGGTCCCGGGCATCCACTGGGACGTGAGCGGCGTCTTCCTGCTCGCCGCTGGTTCGCTCTTGATCGGAGTGGTGATCATGCTCGTCTACCCGATCTTCCGACCTGCCTTCTTCCGCGGAGAGGTCCTGAATGCCGACACCGTGACCCTCGTGCCCGAGGACCTGGGAGCCCCTATAGGGCTGTTCGGTATCGAGCCAAAGCCCTAGGTCGTGCCCCCGCGCATCGTGGGCAGGCTGCGCTCGGTGGGCGGAAGGGGCGTCGTGCGCCTCGAAGACCGCACAGGGTGGGCCTAGGGGATGTGAATGCCGGAGATGGCCCGGGCGATGACCAGGCGCTGCACCTCACTGGTGCCCTCGAAGATGGTGTAGATCTTCGAGTCGCGGTGCCAGCGCTCGACCGGGTGCTCTCGGATGTAGCCGTAGCCGCCCATGATCTGGATGGCCTCCTCGGTGGCCCACACCGCCGTCTCGCCGGCGTAGAGCTTGGACATCGAGCCCTCACCGGATTCGAAGGGCTTGCGGTTGGCCCCCATCCAGGCCGCCCGCCAGATGAGCAGACGTGATGCGTCGATGCGGATCTTCATGTCGGCCAGCTTGAAGGCGATGCCCTGGTTCTCGATGATGCGCCGTCCGAAGGCCTTGCGCTCCTTGGCGTAATCGAGGGCGTACTCATAGGCGGCCCGGGCGATGCCGAGAGCCTGGGCGCCCACTGCCGGCCGGGTGGCCTCGAAGGTGGCCATGGCCGCCTGCGAACTCGAGCGCTTGCCCTGTCGGGCCCGGGCCAGACGCTCGTCGAGCTTGTCCTTGCCGCCGAGCAGGCAGCTACCCGGCACCCGCACGTCGTCCAAGATGACCTCGCCCGTGTGGCTGGCCCTGATGCCCATCTTCCGGAACTTCTGGCCGGCCGACAGTCCCGGGGTGCCCGGCGGCACCACGAAGCTGGCCTGGCCCCGGGCGCCCAGCTCGGGATCGACACTGGCCACCACCACGTGGACGTCGGCGATCCCCCCGTTGGTGATCCAGGTCTTGGTCCCGTTGATCACCCATTCGTCCTTGGCGGCGTCGTAGACAGCCCGGGTACGCAGCGCGCTCACGTCGGAGCCGGCGTCGGCCTCCGACACGCAGAAGGCGGCCGTCTGGACCTTCTCCGGCGTGCCGTAACACTGCGGGCCCCACTCGACGAGCTGTTCGGGGGTGCCATTGGCGGCGATACCGGCCAGACCGAGCGTGCTGCCCAGCAGGGCCAGCGTGATCCCGGCGTCGCCCCAGGCCAGCTCCTCGTTGACCAGGCACATGGTCAGGCCGGTGGGATCGACGAACGCCTGGGAGATGAACTCGAAGGAGTACAGGCCGATCCTCGCCGCCTCCTCGATGATGGGCCAGGGCGTCTCCTCCCGCTCGTCCCACTCGTGAGCGGCCGGGCGCATGACCCCCTCGGCGAAGTCGTGCACCCACTTCTGGATCTGGAGCTGGTCCTCGTTCAGCTCCAACGAGAATTCCGTCATCTGCTCCCCTTGCTCGGAGCCGGCGCGTCCGGCCCTTGCGGTGCCGGCGCCCAGCCGCCTGGTCGGGCCACGGGTAGGGCCACAGCCGCCCCGTTAGTTACTCAACGGTAACCTACCGGGAACCGCTGGGCAACGACCCCCGGTGGTCGGGCCGACACCACGGCTGACCAGGGCGGACCGGGACCCACCAGGGAGCCGGCTCAGCTGGGGGAGCCGGTGGGGACCGGTGACGGGTGGCCGGGCGGCTCCCGGAGCGAGGGAACGCTCAGGCGGTGGCGAGTCGGACGTCGACGGCCTGGAGGCCCTTGGGGCCCTCTTT
The DNA here is from genome assembly GCA_030042575.1 of Acidimicrobiales bacterium. Lineage (GTDB taxonomy): Bacteria > Actinomycetota > Acidimicrobiia > Acidimicrobiales > UBA8190 > UBA8190. The sequence continues at coordinate 4,803 of JASHZK010000193.1, read as the reverse complement.
GACCTCGAACTCGACCTGCTGACCTTCCTCCAGGCTGCGGTAGCCGTTCATCTGGATGGCGGAATGGTGGACGAAGACATCCTCGCCACCCCCGGGCTGGGCGATGAAGCCGTAGCCCTTCTCAGCGTTGAACCACTTGACCGTTCCCGAGGGCAATTGTCCGCCTCCTTGTAACCACTGCGATGGCGGGACAACCGTAGCGCGGGCCACTCGGAGCCGTCCGGTGCGGACGACGGCGCTCAACCAGATCGGCGGTGCAGCTTGGTTCCGCCGGGGGTGTCCTCCACCCCCCAGCCCTCCGCCTCGAGCTGCTCTCGGATCCGGTCCGCCCGGGCCCAGTCACGCTCGGCGCGCGCCTCGTCGCGCTGGCGCACCATGACGGCGGTGTGCTCGTCGAGCTCCGGCCCCCCACCGACGAGCCGGAGGCCGAGAGCGCCGGCCAGCACGGCCACGCTCACCGCCGTGCCACGAGCCTCCTCCGTCCGGCCGGCGTCGGCCGCGCTGTTGGCCCCTCGCACCAGCTCGAAGATGCCGGCCACCGCCTCCGGCGTGTCGAGGTCGTCGTCCATCCGCTCGACGAAGGCGTCGAGGGCACCGCCGTCGACGCCGGCCTCGCGGGCCTGGGCCAGGTCGAGCTCGCTCAACGACGGATCGAGGTCGAAGCGCCGGGCCAGGGCGTCGAGACGGGCCAGCCCCTCCACGGCGTCGGCCAAGGTGGCCGGCGTGACCTCGATGGGCGAGCGGTAGTGAGCCCGCAACACGAGCAGCCGGTAGGCGCGGCCTTCGGTCCGCTCGAGCAGCTCGGTGAGAGTGGTGAAGTTGCCGAGCGACTTGGACATCTTCTCGGCCTCCACGGTGACCATGCCGTGGTGCATCCAGTGGCGGGCGAAGTCCCGGCCCCAGCACAGTGCCTGGGCCCGTTCGTTCTCGTGGTGGGGAAAAGCCAGGTCGATCCCGCCACCGTGCAGGTCGAAGCCGTCGCCCAGCAGCTCGAGCGACATGACCACGCACTCGGTGTGCCATCCGGGCCGGCCCGGGCCCCACGGGGAGGGCCAGGTGGGCTCACCCGGCTTGGCCTTCTTCCACAAGGCGAAGTCGAGCGGAGAGCGCTTCTGCTCCCCCACCTCCACCCGGGCCCCGGCCCGCAGCGAGTCGAGACTCTGGTGGGCGAGCAGGCCGTAGCCGTCGACCCCGTCCACCGACAGGTACACCCCGTCGTCGGTCTCGTAGGCGGCACCGCGCTCGACGAGCTCGGACACGAGTGCCACCATCTTCCCCACGTAACCGGTGGCGTGCGGCACCTCGGTCGGGCGCCGCACCCCCAGGGCGTCCACCGCCTGCCACCACACCTCCTCGTACTCGGTGGCCACCTCCTGCTCGGAGCGGCCCTCGGCGGCGGCCCGGTCGATGATCTTGTCGTCGATGTCGGTCACGTTCGACACGTGGTCGACCCGCAGGCCGGTGAATTCGAGATAGCGGCGCAGCACGTCGAAGGCCAGCGCGGCACGGCCGTGGCCGACGTGGGGCACGTCGTAGACGGTGAGGCCGCACACGTACATGGTGACGGTGCCCGGCTCCCGCAGTTCCAGCGGCTCCCGCCTGCCGGTGGCCGTGTCGTGGAGGTGCAGCACGCGGGTTACCGTAACCGGACCGTGGACATCGCCCCGACGAACACGCCGGCCCGGTCCGGGACCGGCGAAGCGGCCGTTGTGCTTCCCTCACTGGAGCCGCCCCGACCACCGGTGGTGCCCGACTCCCCGTCGCTCGACGGGCTGGAGGCGAAGTGGGGCCGGCACTGGGAGACCGACGGCGTCTACCGCTTCGACCGGACGGCCACCCGGGAACGGGTCTTCGCCATCGACACTCCCCCGCCCACGGTGTCGGGCTCATTGCACGTGGGCCACGTCTTCCACTACACCCATGCCGACACCGTGGCCCGTTACCGGCGCATGCGCGGCTACGCCGTCTTCTACCCCATGGGCTGGGACGACAACGGCCTGGCCACCGAACGACGGGTGCAGAACTACTTCGGCGTGCGCTGCGACCCCAGCCTGCGCCGCCACCCGGACTTCACCCCGCCGGCCACGTCGGGCCGGGACCCGGTGCCCGTGTCACGTCCCGACTTCGTGGGGCTGTGCCAGCGGTTGACGGCGGAGGACGAGAAAGCCTTCGAGGCCACCTGGCGCCGGCTCGGGCTCTCGGTGGACTGGGCCCTGCAGTACAGCACCATCTCCCCCGAAGCCCGTCGCATCAGCCAACGGGGCTTCCTGCACCTTCTGGCCCAGGGCCACGCCTATCTGGCCGAGGCCCCCACCCAGTGGGACGTGGATCTCCAGACGGCGGTGTCCCAGGCCGAGATGGAGGATCGCGAGGTCCGGGGCGCCTACCACCGCCTGCGCTTCCCCCGCATGGGCGCCGAGGGCACGCTGGAGATCGACACCACCCGTCCCGAGCTGTTGCCGGCCTGCGTGGCCCTGGTGGCCCATCCCGACGACGAGCGCTACAAGGCGCTGTTCGGATCGAAGGTCCACACACCGCTCTTCGCCGTGCCCGTGCCCGTCGTCGCCCACCATCTGGCCGAGCCCGACAAGGGAACGGGCATCGCCATGGTGTGCACCTTCGGCGACAGCGCCGACGTGACCTGGTGGAGGGAGCTCCAGCTGGCCACCCGGACGATCGTCGGGCGCGACGGGCGGCTGCGCCCGGCGCCCTTCGGCGAACCAGGCTGGGAGTCCGACGACCCTGAGGGGGCCCGGGCCGCCTACGGCGAGCTCCAAGGGCGCACCTCGGCCCAGGCCCGCCGGCGCATCGTCGAGCTGCTGGCGGAGTCGGGGGCGCTGGTGGGCCAGCCCCGAGCGGTCACCCATGCCGTCAAGTTCTACGAACGGGGCGAGCGCCCCCTCGAGATCGTCTCCTCCCGCCAGTGGTACGTGCGCACCATGCCCCTGCGCCCCCGCCTGCTCGAGCGAGGCCGACAGCTGCGCTGGCACCCCGAATTCATGGTGCACCGCTACGAGTCGTGGGTGGAGGGGCTGGCCGGGGACTGGAACATCAGTCGCCAACGGTTCTTCGGCGTGCCCTTCCCGCTGTGGTACCCGGTGGGCGACGACGGCGAGGTCGACTACGAGCATCCGCTGCGGCCCGCCGAGGACCGGCTGCCCGTCGACCCTTCCGACGACGTGCCCGGGGGCTACGCCGAGGCCCAGCGGGGCCGGCCCGGGGGCTTCGTGGGCGAACCCGACGTCATGGACACCTGGGCCACCTCTTCACTCACTCCCCAGATCGCCGGCCGGTGGGGAGACGACCCCGAGCTCTTCGAGCGGGTGTTCCCCATGGACCTGCGCCCCCAGAGCCACGAGATCATTCGCACCTGGCTCTTCTCCACCGTGGTGCGCGCCGAGCTCGAGCACGGCACCCTGCCCTGGAACGACGCCGTCTTCTCGGGATGGGTGCTCGACCCCGACCGCAAGAAGATGTCGAAGTCCAAGGGCAACGTGGTCACCCCCATGGCCCTGCTCGAGAGCCACGGAACCGACGCGGCGCGCTACTGGGCCGCCAGCGGGCGCCCGGGAGTGGACACCGCCTTCGACGAGGGGCAGATGAAGGTGGGGCGGCGGCTGGCCATGAAGGTGCTCAACGTGTCGCGCTTCGCCCTGGGCCGCCTGTCCGGCGCCCCCGTCCCCGCCCCCGATGCGGTGACGGCGCCGCTCGACCTGGCCATGCTGGGCGGCCTGACCCGAGTGGTGGAGCAGTCCACCGCCGCCTACGAGGCCTACGACTACGCCCGCGCCCTGGAGCGGACCGAGGCCTTCTTCTGGTCGTTCTGCGACGACTACGTCGAGCTGGTGAAGGCCCGCTCCTACGAGGACCGAACCCTCCCCGGTCCCGCCTCGGCCCGCGCCGCCCTGGCCGTGGCCCTGTCGGTGCTGCTGCGGCTGTTGGCCCCGGTGCTGCCCTTCGTCACCGAGGAGGTGTGGTCGTGGTGGCACGAGGGCACCATCCACCTGGCGGCGTGGCCCACCGCCGAGGAGATGCCCGAGGGCGTCGTCGCCGGCCAGGCGGCCGTGCTGGAGGTGGCGACCGAGGTGCTCGGCGCCGTGCGCCGGGCCAAGACCGAGGCCAAGTGCTCCATGCGGGCGCCGGTGAAGCGGCTCACGGTGTCCGACTCCCCCGAGCGCCTGGCCCTCTTGGCGTCGGCCCGAGAGGACCTGAAGGAGGCCGGGATCGTGATCGAGCTCGTGACCCGGCCGGGCGAGCGCGCCGTGGAGGTGGTGCTGGGCGACCAGGCCGACGGCTGAGCGCTCAGGGCGAAGAGCCCACGTCGGCTTCGGCGTCCCGGGTGCTGAACGAAGCGGTGCGGGGCGCCAGCAGGTGGTGGCGTGCCCCTTCGAGGAAGCGGACCACGGCGGCCACGGCGTGGGCACTGCGCACCGAGGGCAGCACGTCGAAGGCGTGCTGGGCATAGGGAAGCTCGGCGTAGAGCACCGGCGAGCGCGATATCTGGCGGAGCTCGTGGACGAACTCCCGTGCCTCGGCCACCGGGATCAGGGTGTCGTTGGCCCCGTGGAGCACGAAGAACGGAGGTGCGTCCACCCGAAGCCGGTACAGGGGCGAGGCGGCCCGGAACACCTCGGGGTGCTCGGCGTAGCTGGTCTTGAAGATGCGGCGCTCGAACATGCGCATCTCTCCCCGGTCACGCACCGACGTGCCTCCACCGTGACAGGTCATGTCGTACTGCCCGTAGATGGGCACACAGGCGTCCACGTGACAATCGGCCCCCTCGAAGCCCGGCTGGAATGCCGG
>JASHZK010000002.1 GCA_030042575.1 Acidimicrobiales bacterium | reverse complement strand
ACCGGGGGCTCTTCAGCGGAAGTTGAGGCGCCGGCGGGCAAGCGCCGTCCTAGCCACCGGAGCGGCGAGGGGCAGGGGGGCGAGCCGACTTCTTGGCCTTGGCCTTGGCCTTGGTCTCGGGTCGTCGACCCGTGCTCTCGTCCTTGGTCCCGTCGGCGTCGGGAACCATGTGACGGCCGCGTTCCCAGCCGCGCCGGGCCCAGGGCAGCGCCTCGACCACGTTGAGCAATCCGAAGGCCGGCTCGGTGAGCACGATGCTGCCGGCCACTTCGTCCCAGGTGGCCCCCACTTCGGCCGCCAACATGGCGTGGCGGGCCACCCCGTCCGGATTGCGGCGGATAACCGTGCACACCATGCGGATCAGCTCGTGCGTCTTCCGGTCGGGGGCACGCAGCGAGTCGATCTGGGCCATCCAGGCGCTCTGAGCGTTGTGCAGGCGGGGCGACACGGCGTGCAGCTCGGCCTCGAAGGGGAAGGTCCACTCCTCCTCGGGGCCGAAGTCGTCCTCGGCGCCTTGACGGTCCTCGGGACTCATCTCTGCACCTCCGGCCCCAAGCATGGCAGAGGTGAGGACGCCGACCGAAGCGGGACTCGGCGCGTGGAGCGAAGGGGCTTTACGCCCTGTGCCGTGTCAGAGCGCCGGGCACAGGGCCCGGTAGCGTCGATAGCGCGCGTCGGCGGCGGCCTGCCAACGCGGGTCGGGCTCGACCCGGCGGCCGACCGAGGCCCACCGTCCCGCCCCATCGAGCTGGGTCTCCAGTCCCGCCGCCATGCGGGCCATGAACGCCGCGCCCAGAGCTGCTCCTTCGTGCACCGCCACCACGTCGACCGGGATCCCGACTGCGTCGGCCACAGCCTGCATCCACTGCGTCACCCGCGTCCCTCCCCCGCTGGCCACGATGCGTCGGGGGGCGACGCCGGCGTGGTCGAGCATGGCCCGGACCACGAAGCCGCTCGCCTCGTAGGCGGCACGCTCGACGGCGGCGGCGTCGTGCGTCATGTCGAGGTCGTAGAGCGCGGCGCGCAAGGTGGGGTCGTGGTACGGGGCGCGCTCGCCGCGTATGTAGGGGAGCCACAGCGGCACCCGGGCGGGTTCGCCGCCACGCTCGGCCGGCCCCGGCTCTTCGGCCCCCTCGTCCCCGGCTGCCAGCGAACGGCGCGGCGGCAAGGCGCTACGACGAGCAGCGCCGCGCAGCAGCGAACGGGCCCAGTCGACGAAGAGCGCTCCGGCATTGCTGGGGCCGCCGACCATCGTCTTGCCCGGCACCAGATGGGGCACCGTCCACAGCCCGGGCGCCTCGATCCACTCGTCGACCACGGCCCACACCACCAGGGTCGCCCCGAAGATCACGAGCACGTCGCCGGCCTGCTCGGCCCCGGACACGATCTGGTCGCAGAAGGCGTCCACCGTCCCCGGGGCCAGGGCGGCGGCCATGCCCCGCACGGTGCCCGCTCGCTCGCCCATGGGTACCACCACCGGAAGCTGGGAGACGTCGACGCCGACGTCTTCGAGCATCTCGCTGTTCCAGTCGGCGCCCTTTCGAAGGTCACCGAGCGACATGGTCATGGCCGTGTCGATGGCGGGCACCCCGGCCAGGGCGTAGTTGGCCACGGCCTGGGCCGGCCAGTACCCGGCCGCTCCCGGCTGCTCGTGGACGGCCCAGCGCAGAAAACCGACGGCGTCGGGCATCACGCTGGACACGTCGGCCCGGCCCGAGGCCGGCCCCACGGGCTCGGGGCCTCGGCCCCGGGCATCGCCGTAGAGCAGTCCCGGCCCGACCGGCCTTCCCCGCCCGTCGACCGCGGTGAGCGAAGGCACCATGCTGGCCACACACAGCGCGGCCGGTTCGGGGACCACGGCGGCCAGCTCGGCCAGGGCCTTCAGAGGGCCCTGGCGCCAGGCCCGGCCGGCGTCGTGCTCGAGTTGGTCGGGCTGGGGGGACCTGAGCCGATGGGCCACCCGCGAACGGGCGACCACCCGGCCGTCCTCGTCGGCGGCCACGGCCTTGGTGGCCGTGGTGCCGATGTCGATCCCCACCGTCACCGAACCTGACACGCCCGTCATCCTTGGGCCATTATGAACGACCGCACCAATCCGAGGAGGGTCGATTTGCCCCAGGCACGGCGCCGGGCACTGGTCACCGCCCCCGTGCGCGGGCCGGGACTGGAGACGCTCAGCCAATTAGCCGAATTGACCGTCGACCCCTGGATCGACCACGACCCCCTGCGGATCTACGACGCCGACCAGCTCGCCGCCCGGGTCGCCGAGGAGGGCGCGACCATCCTGGTGGTCGAAGCCGACCGCTGCGCCGGGCCGGTGTTCGACCAGCCCCTGGTGGCCGTGGCCAGCTGCCGGGGCGACCCCAACAACGTCGACGTCCCGGCCGCCACCGCCGCCGGCATCCCCGTGCTGCGGGCCCCGGCCCGCAATGCCGACGCCGTGGCCGAGCTGGCGGTGGCCCTGCTGCTGGCCGCCACCCGGGGGCTGGTCCCGGCCGACGGCGACGTGCGGGCCGGTGAGATCTACAAGAAGGGGACCATCCCCTACCAGCGCTTCCGGGCCTGGCAGGTGGCGGGGCGCACCGCCGGGCTGGTCGGCCTGGGCGCAGTGGGCCGCGCCCTGCGCTGGCGCCTGCAGGGACTGGGCATGGAGGTGATCGCCTACGACCCCTACGCCGAAGACGCCACCCACTCCCTGGAGCAGCTGCTGGCCCGTTCCGACGTGGTGTCCCTGCACGCCCCGGTCACCGAGGAGACGGCCGGGATGATCGGTCCCGCCCAGTTCGCGGCCATGAAGGACGGGGTGGTGTTCCTGAACACGGCCAGGGCCAAGCTCCACGACACCGACGCCCTCGTGTCCGCCCTGGCATCGGGGAAGGTGGTGGCCGCCGGCCTGGACCACTTCGAAGGGGAGTTCCTCGATCCGAAACACCCGCTCACCACCTTCGACAACGTGGTGCTCACCCCCCACATCGGGGGGGCCACCTACGACACCGAGGCCAACCACACCCGGGTCATCGCCGACGACCTGTGCCGCCTGCTCGCCGGGGCCACCCCCCGGAACATCGTCAACCCCGAGGTCCTGCCGTGGACTTCGCCCTGACCGAAGAGGACGAGGCCTTCCGCCACGAGCTGCGCTCCTGGCTGGCCGAGAACCTTCCCGATTTCGCCGCCACCGGCGAGATCGGTGACGAGACCGACCCCGACCGTCGCACCATGGCCCGGCGTCAGGCCTGGCAGCGGCGCCTACATCAAGGACGGTGGGCGGCCATCAACTGGCCGAAGTCCTGGGGCGGGCGAGAAGCCACCGTCTCCCAGAACGCCATCTACGCCGAGGAGATGGCCAAGGCCAAGACGCCGGGCATCTACAACGCCAACGGGATCTGGCAGATCGGCCCCATGATCCTGCGCTGGGGCACCGAGCAACAGCAGCAGCGTTGGCTGCCCGGCATCCTCGACGCCGGCGAACACTGGTGCCAGGGTTTCACCGAGCCCGAAGCCGGATCGGACCTGGGCAACCTGCGCACCATGGCCGTGGGCGACGGCGACGAGTACGTCGTCACCGGACGCAAGATCTGGATCTCGAGCGCCCATCTGGCCCGCTGGGGGCTGTTCCTCGTCCGCACCGACCCCACCTCCTTGGAGCGCGGGGCCAAGCACGAGGGCATCAGCGCCCTGATCGTGGACATGACCGTTGACGGCATCGACGTGCAGGTGATCCGCGACATCACCGGCGGGGAGCTCTTCTGCGAGGTGACCTTCGACGGAGCCCGGGTACCGGTCGAATACCGCCTGGGCGCCGAGAACCAGGGCTGGCAGGTGGCCATGGGCACACTCGGCCACGAGCGGGTGGGCACGGCCGGAATGTCGGTGTCGATGCGCATCGAGCTCGACAACCTGATCGCAACGGTCCGGGAGCACAATCCGGTCGCCCTGGAGGACCCCGGCATCCGGGAGCGGGTCGCCCGGGTGTGGACGCAGCTCGAACTCACCCGCCTGCTCAACGCCCGGGCACTGTCGAAGATCTTGAAGGGCCAGCCCAACTGGCCCGAGGTGCCGCTGGCCAAGCTGCAGTGGAGCTATCTGTCGCAGACCATCGCCGAGCTCGGGGTGGACATGCTCGGGCCTCTGGGCGCGCTGGCCAAAGGTGGGCCCGACGCAGTGGACAAGGGGCACTGGACCCACAACTACGTCTTCCAGCGCTTCACCTCGATCGGGGCGGGCACCACCGAGGTGCAGAAGAACATCATCGCCGACCGCGCCATCAAGATGCCCCGGCGCTGAGGCGACCGGTGGCGGTGAGGTGAACTCCGAGCCGGCGCTGCTGCCCCGACCGCGCCGGCTGCGTCTCGAGGGACGCGCCCGGGTGACCGGGAGCGGCCGGGTCACTTATGGCGACGACAGGTCGCTGCCGGCCCAGGGGTACCGCGTGCGCATCGAGCCCGGCGGGGACGTGGTGGTGTCGGCGGCCGACGACGCCGGGCGCTTCTACGCCGACACCACCTTGGCCCAGTTGCGGACCGGGGCCGGTGACGGCACCTGGCCCGTGGGCGAGGTGGAGGACTGGCCCGACCTGGCCACCCGCGGCGTGATGCTCGACGTGTCGCGCACCAAGGTCCCGACTCTGGCGACACTGCTCGATCTGGTCGACCGACTGGCCTCTTGGAAGCTGAACCAGCTCCAGCTCTACACCGAGCACACCTTCGCCTACCCCGGGCACGAGGTGGTGTGGGAGGGATCCGACCCCTTGTCGGCATCGGACGTGCGCACATTGCGTGCCTACTGCGCCGAACGACATGTCGAGCTGGTGGCCAACCAGAACAGCCTCGGTCACATGGAGCGATGGCTGCGACACGACCGCTACGCTCCGCTCGGCATCACCCGAGGCGTGGGCCACGGTCCCATGGGCATCCCCACGGCCGCCTCCACCCTCGACCCGGCCGATCCCCGATCACTGGCCCTGGTACGGGAGCTGGTGGGAACCCTGGGCGAGGTCGTCGGTGGCAACCGCCTACACGTGGGGCTGGACGAGCCGTGGGACCTGCCGGCCGAGCGATGCGGCGAATGGGCCAGCTGGCTCCGGCGCATCCGCGACCTGCCCGAGACCGAGGGGCGCCAGCTGCTCGTGTGGGGCGACATGCCCGCCGCCCATGGCGAGCTGCTCGAGGAGATCCCCGAAGAGGTCACCATCTGCGAGTGGGGGTACGAAGCCGATCACCCCTTTGCCGCCCGCACCGCGGCCCTGGCCGAGGCGTCGCTCCCCCACTGGGTGTGCCCGGGCACCTCCAGCTGGCTGTCGATCCTCGGGCGGTCCTCCAACGCCCTGGCCAACGTCCGAGGCGCCGCTGAAGCCGCGGCCACGAGCGGAGCCGGGGGGATGCTGGCGACCGACTGGGGGGACTTCGGCCATCTGCAGTACCCGCCCGTCTCCGACCCGGGCCTGGCCGCCGCCGCCTGCTGGTCGTGGTGCCTCGAGGCCAACGGCGACGTCGACACCCGCCTGGCCGAGCTGCTCGACCGGCATTGCTACGGCGACGCCGCCGGCCGGTTGGGAGCGGCCGTGATGGCGTTGGGTGACGTGCATCGACTGCTCCCTCGGCAGTTGCCCAACATCTCGGCGCTGGTGGTGCACCTCTACTTCCCTCAACTGCCGGTGGGCCAGGCGGTCCACGGTCCGCTGTCGATCGCCCATCTCGATTCGGTCGAGCAGGCCGTGAACGACGCCCTGGGCGCTCTGGACGGGGCCCAGCCGTCGTCGGCGCACGGACGACTGTCGGTGCCGGAGCTGGCCGTATCGGGTCGGTTGATCCAGCTGTGCTGTGCGGACGCCCGAGCCCGCCTGCAGGGCGACGGCACCTTGTCGTCGGTGGGGCCCGCCCGCCGCCGGGAGATGAGCGAGCGCCTGGACGAGCTGATCGCCGCACACCGGGAGCGTTGGCTCGTGCGCAACCGCCCAGGCGGCCTCGACGAGTCGTGTGCCTGGCTGGAGCACCTGGGCCGCTGCTATGTCGAGGGGACGGCCGACGAGGAGTGGGCCGGTCCGCTCGTGGCCGAGGTGCGCCAACGGCAGGCGACGGAGCGCCGGTGAGCTCGAACGGCGCTACTCGGGCCACCGTGCTGCATCTGGCTCCCCACGCCGACGACGAGCTCATCGGCGCCCCCGCCACCCTCATGGCCTTGCGAGACGCCGGATGGCGGGTGGTGAACCTCACCTGCAGCCTGGGCCCGCCCACCGACGCCGAGCGCCGGCGAGCCGAGGTCAGCGAGGCCTGCCGGCGGGCGGGTTTCGCCTCCGAGATCCTCGACGAGCCGCTTGCTGATCGACTCGGCGACGGCGATGTGGCGTCGGCCCGGGCCCGCCTGGAGGCCGAGGTGTCGTCCCGGCTGCAGCGGTTGCGGCCGCGGTTGGTGGTGGCCCCCAGTCCTCACGACCGCCACCGAGGCCACGAGATGGTGGGGCGTGCCGCGCTGAAAGTGGGCGGGGCAGCCGGGGGGGACGGGCCCGAGCGACTGTGGCTGTGGGGGCTGTGGGGGGAACTTCCCTTCCCTTCGCTGGCCGTCGGCTTCGGAGAAGAGCGGATGACGGAGATCCTCGCCGCCCTGGAGGCGCACGCCGGCGAGCTGGCCCGCAACGACTACCGGCGCTTGGTGCGCGGCCGCGACGTGATGAATGCATCGCTCGGGCCCGAGCGCGTCTTCGGCTTCGGCACGGGGGGATCGAGCCGTCCCTACGTGGAGGTGCTCACCGAGTTGGGACGAACCTCGGGCACCTGGAAGCTCGGCCGCCCCCGATGGTTGGACCCCGCTTCTCCCATCGGCGATCTCGGGGACATCACGCTCGACGGGTGGCTGGAGGCTCCCAGCCTGACCGACCGCTTCGGGCCCCCGGGCTGAGGGGAGGAGCGGGGAGCCCCAGACCACCAGCACCATCCTGCACCGGGGGGCCGATGGCGCGAGTCTCTTGTCATGGACGTCTATCTCGTCGACGGCACCTACGAGCTGTTCCGTCACCACTTCGGCCAACCCTCTCGTCTGTCGTCGCAGGGCGACGAGATCGCC
>JASHZK010000192.1 GCA_030042575.1 Acidimicrobiales bacterium | reverse complement strand
CAACGGTTGATGGTGGTGTCGAACTGCATCCCGGGGTCGGCGCACTCCCAAGCGGCATGGGCGATCTGACGGAACAGGTCCTTGGCGCGAACGGTGCGGACCGTGTCCCCACTGGTGCGGGCGACCAACGGCCATTCGGCATCGTCCAGTACGGCCTGCATGAATTCGTCGGTGACGCGCACGGAATTGTTGGCGTTCTGGTACTGCACGGAGAAGGAGTCGGCTCCGTCGAGGTCCATGTCGAAGCCGGCATCACGCAACACGCGGGCCTTGCGCTCCTCGAGGGCCTTGCACCAGATGAAGTCCTCGATGTCGGGATGATCGACGTCGAGAATGACCATCTTGGCCGCCCGCCTGGTCTTGCCCCCGCTCTTGATGGTGCCGGCCGAGGAGTCGGCGCCACGCATGAAGGAAACCGGGCCCGAGGCCGTGCCGCCGCCCTGGAGGTTCTCGACCGAGGCCCGGATCCGAGAGAGGTTGACCCCGGCTCCGGAGCCACCCTTGAAGATGATGCCCTCCTCCCGGTACCAGTTGAGAATGGAGTCCATCGAGTCCTCGACGGACAAGATGAAGCAGGCCGAGCCCTGCTGGGGCACGCCACCCACGCCGATGTTGAACCAGACCGGGGAATTGAAGGCCGCTTTCTGAGTGACGACGATGTGCTTGAGCTCGTCGCGGAAGGTCTCCGCCTCGGCCTCGTCGACGAAGTAGCCGTCCTTGAACCCCCAGTCGGCGATGGTGTCGGCCACCCGGTCGATCACCTGCTTGAGCGACCATTCCCGCTCAGGGGTCCCCGGAGTGCCCCGGAAGTACTTCTGGGCCAGGATGTTGGTGGCGTTCAGGCTCCAGCCCGCCGGCAGCTCCACCCCCAGCTGCTCGAAGGCCACCTCGCCGGTGCGGTAGTCGGTGATGCGGGCGTCGCGACGCTCCCAGACCAGCTCGTCGTAGGGGTGCACGCCCTCGGTCGTGAAGTGCCGATGGACCCCGATGGAGGTCCGCTCCGGTGCGAAGGCCACGTCTCCCACCCCTTTTCTGTCGGTTCCAGCCTAAATGCCGCGGCGGCCGGTCGAGCGGGAAGTCACGCCCTCGAACCACAAGATGTTGTGGTCAAAACCAGAGCCACCACAAGATGCGGGAGCTATTACAGCACTGTAGTTACGGGGGTGTCAACGGCCGCCGGGTGGTCCCGGCCCTGGGTACGAGCCGTTCGCGATGATTTGCGCTCGTGCGCCGCTTCACGTGGCCCGGGCGGCGGGAGCCGGGCGACGGGCGGCCGCCGGGGCCCCGCACCCCCGGCCAGGAGGCGCCCCGCACCTCGCTAGGCCCCCGGTATGGTGCCGCCGATGCCGTGCGTGCTGGCGGTGGACGCCGGGACCACCGGGGTGCGCTCCCTGGCCGTCGACGAGACCGGGCGGGTGGTCGACGTCGCCTACCGGGAGCTCACCCAGCACTTCCCCCGTCCCGGTTGGGTGGAGCACGACGCCGGGGAGATCCGGGAACACGTGACCGCCACCTTGCTCGAGGTGGCCGCCCGTCGCCACCAAGCCGGACAGACGATCGCCGCCGTGGGCGTCACCAACCAACGCGAGACGGTGGTGGCCTGGGACCGCTCCACCGGAGAGCCCAGGCACCGGGCGCTCGTCTGGCAGGACCGCCGTACGGCGCCGACGTGCGACCGGCTCCGGGGCGAGGGGCACGAGGAGCTGGTGCGTCGGCGCACGGGCCTCGTGCTCGACCCCTACTTCTCGGCCACCAAGATGGCGTGGCTGCTCTCCGACGGCGGCGTGCGGGCCGACGAGGAGCTGGCGCTCGGCACCGTCGACTCCTGGGTGGCCTGGAACCTCACGGGCGGGCCCGACGGAGGGGCGTTCGTCACCGACCCCTCGAACGCCAGCCGCACCCTCGTCTACGACATCGCTCGACGTGGATGGGACGACGAACTGTGCGCGCTGTTCGGTGTGCCGCGCCGGGCCCTGCCCGAGGTGCTGCCCACGTGCGGGCGGGTCGGGATGCTCGGGGGACCACTGGCGGCCAGGGGATCGCCCCTGGCCGACGTGCCGGTGAGCGCCATGGCCGGCGACCAGCAGTCCGCCCTCTTCGGCCAGGCCTGCTTCGCGCCGGGCATGGCCAAGGCCACCTACGGCACCGGCAGCTTCGTCCTGCTCAACGTGGGCGACACCGTGCCCGCCCCCAGTTCGGGCCTGCTCACGACCATCGCCTGGGACCTCGGCCACCGGGGCGGGGCGAAGCCCTTCTCCTATGCCCTCGAAGGTGCCGTCTTCGCCACGGGCGCCGCCCTGCAGTGGCTGCGCGACGGCCTCGGCATCGTGGAGGAGACATCGGCCATCGGCCCTTTGGCCGCTTCGGTGCCCGACAGCGAGGGCGTGTACCTGATCCCTGCCTTCACCGGTTTGGGCAGCCCCTGGTGGGATCCCTACGCCCGGGGTGCCGTCATCGGGCTGAGCCGGGGGTTGGGCCGGGCCCAGCTGGCGCGCGCCGCGGTCGAGGCCATGGCCTTCCAGGTGCGCGACGTGGCCGATGCCATGAGCCGGGCCGGTGCCGACCTGGAGGCGCTGCGGGTGGACGGGGGCGCCTCGGTCATGGACCTCCTCCTGCAACTCCAAGCCGACCAGCTGCGGGTCCCGGTGTGCCGATCGGCCAGCACCGAGGCCACTGCTCTGGGGGCGGCCACCCTGGCCGGCTTGGCCGAAGGCATGTGGTCGTCGCTCGACGAGCTGGCCTCTCTGTGGGCGGCCCGAGCCGAGTTCGAAGCGCAGGCCAGCACCGTGGCCGCCGACACCGCCCACCGCGGCTGGCTCCGCGCCCTGGAGCGAGCCCGGGGTTGGGCCGCGCCCCCGGCCCCGCCGGCGCCATCGGTGTAGCCCTCCGGGCCGCCTCGTCCGCTAGTAGGGCGTCGTCGCCCCCCACTCCGCCAACACGCGGCGATAGCGGTCGTCGAAGTCGTCGTAGGCGCGGCGCAGGTCGGCTCCCGGCCACAGCCGGGGAAGCAGGGCGTCGGGGAGCAGCGGGTCCGCCTGCAGGTGGCGGAGCACGGCCGCCGAGAGGACGAAGCCGGGGGCGAGATCGTCGGCCCCGGTGGTGGGATGCCCGGCCATCTCGGCCAGCAGTCCGTGGCTGCGCGCCGCCCATCCGTCGAGGTCCCACAATCGGGCGGCCAGCGACACCGGGTCGGCGGTGGGCCGTCCCCGGAACCGTTCGGCGTCGCCGTCGACCGGGTCGCCGACATCGACAGCCAGATTGTCCGGACGCAGCCACACCCCCTGACGCAGCTCGGCCAGGCGCGCCGCTTCCAGCGCTCGACGACGCTGGCCCCGGACCTCGGCGGCGTCGCCCACCGACGTGAGCACGACGACCTGCCACTCCCCCGACCAGTCACCGGTGCGCCCGGCCCGGCTGGCCGCCTGCCGACGCTGTCGGGAGAGCAGCGGCCCGGCCAGGCGGTAGCGCCCCGAACCGTCTGTGGTCACCTCGCCCGAACCCACCATCCGGCTCAGGGCCACCCGGGCCCGATTGGGGTTGATGCCGAAGAGCCCGGCCATGTGGACCAGGTAGGACACCGGGAGCTCGGGCGGCTCGGCCCCGAGGAGGGTACTGGCCAGCACCGACCGGGCGGTGAGGGGCCGGTCCCCGTCCCCCGTGATATTACGGTATTGCATCAACTGTACAGAATACGTAACATAGGGCCGTGGCCGCCACCATGGTCCTCTCCCCGGCCCTGCGGCCCGACGTGCTGCCCACCGAGCGGCTGCAGGCCAACGGCGTCCCCCGCCCCGAGCTGCGCGCCGAGCTGCGGCGCATCGACGACTGGGCCAACGCCCGCACGGTGGCCGGTGTGTGGCTGTGGACCGTCGCCCTGGTGGCCCTGGCCGTGTGGTGGAACAACCCCGTCGGCTACGTCGTCGCCTTCGTGCTCATGGGGCCCGTCTACGTCCGCTTCGCCATCCTCATGCACGAAGCAGCTCACAAGCTGCTGTTCAACAACAAGCGGGTCAACGACTGGGTGGGCACCTGGCTGATCGCCTACCCGGCGTGGACGCCCATCGGCTTCTACCGCCGGGCGCACTTCGCCCACCACCGTGAGGAATTCGGCCCCGACGAGCCCGACATGGACTTCTACGGCGGCTATCCGTGCACGGGCCGCAAGCTCCGCCAACGCCTGACCCGCGACGCCATCGGGATCTCCGGATGGAAGAATTTCTGGGCCCTGGTGAAGGCGGTGCGCTCGGAGCGGGCCCGGCGCGTGGTGCTCAGCATCCTGGGCGTGCAGGTCCTGTTGTGGGCGGCCGCGTGGGCGATCACCGGCCGCTGGTGGATCTACCCGCTTCTGTGGTGGCTCCCGTGGATGACACAGTGGCGGGTGCTGAACCGGCTCCGGTCCATCTCGGAGCACGGCGGACTCGAAGCCAGCAAGGACCGACGGGTGACGACCCACCACGTACGCCAGTCGCTTCCGGCCCGTTTGTGGATGGTGCCCTACAACACCGGCTGGCACCTCGCCCATCACGTCGACATGGGCATACCCTGGCGCAACCTGCCCGCCTTCCACCAAGAGCTGGTGCGGGCCGGCTACGTCACCGAAGGCCTGACCTACCCGAGCTACCGGGCGCTGTGGCGGGCCCTGGCCTCCTTCTGACCTTCTCCTCGTTCCGGCCGGCCCCCACCGTCGCCCGGGCCCCCACCGTCGCCCGGGCCCCCGCCGTCACGCCACCCGTCACGCCACTGGTCACGCCGCCGACGGCGTCGTCACGGTGGCCACCTCGGCTCCGCCCACCACGCCGTGACGTTTGGCGTAGCGGTCGACGTACTCCTGGCCGCTCAGGGCCCGGATCTCGAACATGAGCTCGTCGGTCGTGGCCCGAAGGGCCAAGGGGTCGGCGGCGCCGTCCCCACTGAAGCGGGTCACCTCCAAGGGCCGGCCGAAACGAACCGTGACCCGCTTGAAGGGATGGGGGAAGTTGGAGCCGGGGTGCTGGACGTCACCGGTGCCCACCAAGCCGACCGGGATCACCGGTACCCGGCAACCGAGGGCCAGCCGGGCCACCCCCGTGTGACCACGGTAGAGACGTCCGTCGGGCGAGCGCGTTCCCTCCGGGTAGATGCCCAGCACACCTCCGGCCTCGAGCACGTCGCGGGCGGCGGCCAAGGCTCGCTCCGACGCGCTTCCCCCCTGGCGACGCATGGGGATCTGCCCCATGGCCCGGAAGAACCATGCCGTCTTCCACGAGTCGAAGTACTCGGACTTGGCCACGAAGGTGACACGGCGTCGCACCACCATGGGCAGGAACAGCGAATCGAGGAAGGTCACGTGATTGGGAGCGAGGATGACCGCACCGCCATCGGGGACGTTCTCCTCACCTTCGACCCTGACCCACCACAGCAGACGAATGATGGGCGTGAGCAGGATCTTCGCCACCCGATAGGCCACGGCCAGACGCTATCTCGCTGCTAGCGTTGACCGTCATGGCACGCCGTCTCACGGCGCGTGGGCAACGGCGCCGCCAGGAGCTGCTCGAATTGGCGGCCCACCTCTTTGCCACCGAGGGGTACCACCCCACCTCGGTGGCCGACGTGGTCGACGGCCTGGGCGTGGGCAAGGGCGTCTTCTACTGGTACTTCGCCTCCAAGGAGGAGCTGTTCCGCCAGATCCTGGGAGACGCCCAGCGCGACCTTCGCCGGGCCCAGCGCCAGGCGATCGCCGACGAACCCGACCCCGTGCGCCGCATCGAGGCCGGGATCCGGGCCGCCGTGACCTGGCTGGACTCCAACCGCGAGCTGTTCGTGCTTCTCGAGTTCGCCCGCACCGAAGAGCGTTTCGCCCCCCTCATCCGCCTGGGCGAGGAGCAGGCGGTGGCCGACGCCCTTCCCCACGTCAAAGCGGGCATCGACGCCGGGCTCATCAGGAGGGAGGACCCGTTGGTGGTGGCCCATGCCATCTTGGGGCTAACCCAGCATCTGGCCCGGGCCCTGGTGCTGGAGAAGGGCCGTCCGGCCGAGGACGTAGCCGATGGCGCGGTGAGCCTCTGCCTGGGCGGGATCCTGGCTCCGGCTGCCGCCGAACGACGCCTGGGCCGCGCCGGGTGAGGGACCCGCACCGGGCCACAGGCGCAGGAAGCCGGCGACGGGCGCCGATCACCACCACAGCCGGCCGGGCCCACAGAGCCTCCACAGCCCGAGGTGGTGTCATGGCGACGGTGGGCGACAAAGGC
>JASHZK010000191.1 GCA_030042575.1 Acidimicrobiales bacterium | reverse complement strand
GGGTGTGGGATTCCACCCCTATCTCACCGTGGGCACCCCGAGCATCGATTCGGCTCTGTTGCAACTACGGGCCGCCTGTTACCTGCGCTCCGACGATCGCGGCCTGCCCGTGGGCGAGGCGGCGGTGGCGGGCTCCGAGATGGACTTCCGGGTGTCGCGGCCCATCGGAGCGACCCGACTCGACACCTGCTTCGCCCAGCTGGCCCGCGACCACGACGGCCTGGCCCGCGTCGAGCTGCGTCACCCCGAAGACGGCGGCGGCGCGACCTTGTGGATGGACAGCGCCTTCCGCTACGTCATGGCCTACACGGCCGACACCGTGACACCTCGGGAACGCCGCCGCCGCTCGCTGGCCGTGGAGCCCATGACCTGCCCGCCCGACGCCCTGCGCTCGGGCACCGATCTGGTGAGCCTGGCTCCCCGAGCGACGTGGAGCGGACGTTGGGGTGTCACGCCCGTGTCAGCCCGCCCCCACTGACGTCTTCGGCCTCTCCGAGCCGGGCTCGGCGAAGCAGGGGGGAACGAGGATTTCCCGGCGGCCCCCGGGCGCGTTTTGTGCATCCCTCGATTCCAAACAGGCGGGCTCGTCGGGCACTGTGGAGCGAACGTTCATCCAGCGCTCATGGAACGGAAGCCTGCCGGTAACCGGGGTTCCGTACTCTGAGACCCGCAATGTGAGAGCCCGCAGTTGTGAAAGCCCGCAGTTGTGAGAGGAGGTCACATGGCAGCTCTGCGATCTGTGTTCCGGACACTGGGGATGCAGATCTCCATCACCAGATGGGCGATGCAGCGGCATCCCCCTCGCTACTGAGAGCCGGGCGGCCGTCGCCGGCCTACGGCACGGCCGTCAGGTCCTCCACATAGAGCTGGGCGGCCAGAGCAGGGCTCACGGCCAGGGTCGTCTTGCCCACGGCCAGGGTCAGGGTGCCGTCCGGGGCCCGGTCCTTGACGCCGGCCCGCGTCCCGGGGCGAAAGCCATGGGCGTCGAGGTACTCCAGGGTGTCGAGGTCGACCTCCACCGTCTCGGTGATCCGCCCCAGGCACACCTCTTCGCCGGGCTGGGCGTCCGACAGCAGACGAAGGTGGCCGGGCGGGCGGCTCGAGCCCGGGATGGGGTTTCCGTGCGGGCAGGTGGCGGGGTCGTCGAGCAGCACGACCAGTCGCCGTTCGACGTCGTCGGAGATCACGTGCTCCCAACGCCCGGCCTCCTGGTGGACCTTGGGCCACTCGAGCCCGATGACGTCGGCCAGCAGGCGCTCGGCCAGCCGGTGACGGCGGACGACCTCCTCGGCCCGTGCCCGGCCCTGCTTGGTCAGGCGAAGAGCGCGTTCGTGGACCTCGAGGTGACCGCTCTCGACCAGTCGGCGCACCGTCTCGGTCACGGTCGGGCCCGAGTGCCCGAGTCGCTCGGCCAAACGGGCCCGGATGACGGCGATACCCTCCTCCTCGAGCTCGTAGGTGACCTTCAGGTATTCCTCGACCGGTGGATGGAAGCCAGCGGGCACGCGTTACCTCCTCCTGCTCTCGGCGCTGTCCCCGGCGGACCGGGTCCCGGGCTCGCCCGAGCCGGGCTCCGGATCGGTGCCATGCCGGGGCCACGCTTTCACCGGTCCCCCGACGCTCAGGGAAACGGCCTGCCCCGGCCCGTAAGGGGCGTCACCCATCACCCGGACGACGATCTGCGACGGGAGGGTGGACGCGGCAGGGACCACACGGACGACGGCGTCGTGTCCGTAGTACTCGACACTGACGACGTGGGCCGGGGCACCGTCGGCTGCCGGGTGGTGGTCGATCCTCATCTGTTCCGGGCGGACCAGCACGGTCACGGCCTTCCCCGTTTCCGTTCGAAGCCCTCCGACGACCGGCAGGAGACCCAAGGCCGTGTCGACCAGGCCGGAGCTGGCGGTGCCGTCGATCAGGTTGGCCTCGCCCACGAAACGGGCCAGCTCGGCGTCGACCGGATGGACATAGAGCTCGTGCGGGGTGCCGGTCTGGGCGATCACGCCGTTGCGGATCACCGCCACCTTGTCGGCGATGGACAACGCCTCGTCCTGGTCGTGGGTCACGAGGATGGTGGTCGCTCCCGCCCGGCTCAGGATCGCGTGGATGTCGGCACGGACGGCGCCTCGCAGACCGGGGTCCAGTGAGGCGAAGGGCTCGTCGAGGAGCACCAGGGAGGGCTCCACGGCCAAGGCCCGGGCCACGGCGACCCGCTGTTGCTGGCCTCCCGACAACTGGTGCGGATAGCGGGAGGTGAGTGAGGAGAGACCCAGGGATTCGAGCAGCTCCCCCGCCCGGTGGCCTTGGCGTCGACGCCGGGGGACGCCGAAGCCGATGTTGGCCTCGACGGTGAGGTGGGGGAAGAGGTTGGCCTCCTGGGCGACATAGCCGATTCGCCGCTTCTCGGGAGGAACATGGCTGCGGCTGTCGTCGACGATCCTGCCTCCCATGGCCACGCTCCCCCGGTCGGGCCGCTCGAAGCCGGCCAGGACCCTGAGCAGGGTGGTCTTGCCACTGCCGGAGGGCCCGAGCACGGCCAGGAAGCTGCCGGCGGGCACGTCGAGGTCGATGCCGGTGAGCACCGCCTGCTGTCTGAAGGACTTGTACAACCCCGAAGCGACCAGGTCGGAGTACTGGGAGTTCACGTGGACCTCGTGGCTCGGGCGGGCAGGCGATCGAAGTAACGGCCCAGGACGTAGCTGGGCACGGCGGCGATGGCGATGATGACCAGCGCGAACGGAGCGGCTTGGCCGTAGGAGAGGTTCTGCTGGTACGACCAGAATTGTGTGGCCAAGGTCTGCACCCCGGTGGGCACCAGCAGCAGCGTGGCGGTGAGCTCGGTCACCGCGGCCAGGAACACCAGGCAGAAGGCGGCGGCCAGACCCGGACCGACCAGGGGGAAGGTGACCCTGCGGAAGACCGTCACCCGGCTTTGACCGAGAGAGCGGCCTGTCTCTTCGAGGCGGACCGAGGCGTGGGCCACCGAGGCCCGTACCCCCACCAAGGCCAGGGGGAAGAACAAGATGGCGTAGGCCACGATGAGCATCGACGCGCTCCCCGAGGCGAATCCGTCGGCGTAACGTTCGGAGAAGTAGCTCAGGGCCAGGGCGATGACCAGGCCGGGCATGGCCAGGACGACGAACGTGCTGCGCTCGAGCAGCAGAGCCGGGCGCCGTCCGTGGCGCACCGCCAGCAGGGCGACGGGCAGCGCCGCCACGGTGGCCAAGGCGGCAGCGCTGCCGCTGTAGAACGCAGTGTGCCACCCGGCGTCGAGGATGGACACCCCGGCCAGGGCGTGGGCACCCCCCTCGAACATCCAGTAGACGGCCGAGCCCACGGGCACGCCCAGTGCCAGCCCCACCAGGGCGACGAAGGCGGCCAGCACCGGAGGGGTGGCCCGTCCGAGGCGCTGTCGCGGGATGACGCGCTGGGCCAGGGAGGCGGTTCGCACCACTCGGCCCCGTCCACGGGCGAAAAGGTCACCGGCCAGCACGAGGGCGCCGAAGACCACCAGAACGAGGGACAGGGCGGAGGCGGTCGGCACGTTGAACGAGACCTGGAACTCGGTGAAGATCTCGGTCGTGAAGGTCTGGTAGCCGAGGATCTCGAAGGCGCCGTACTCGGCCAGGATGACGAGAGCCACGAGGACGCAGCCACCCAGGATGGCGGCACGCGCCTGGGGGAGCGTCACGCGCAGGAAGGTTCGGACCCGGCCGAAGCCGAGGCTGCGGGCGACTTCCTCTTGGGCGGGATCGGCGCTACGGAGGCTGGCGGCCACCGGCAGGTAGACGAGTGGATAGACGGCGAGGGTCATGACGAGCACCGCACCGCGAAATCCCTGGACCCAGGTGCTCAGTGACGCCCAGCCGAAACTCACGACGAAATCCGGGATGGCGAAGGGGACCACGACCAGTACGGCCCAGACATGGCGGCCGGGAAGGTCCGTGCGCTCGACGCACCACGCCGCCAGCGTTCCGATGACGGCGCACAACACGGACACCACCACCGTCAGCCGTACCGTGTTCCACAGGAGGGTGGCGGTGAGCGATCGCCAGACGAGGTGGGCGATGGTCGAGACGCCGGCGCCCTGCGCCTCGACGAGCAGGAAGACGAGTGGTGCCAGGAGGATGGCGGCCACCACGGCACTGATGGCGAACAGCACCCGCGGCGGTTGCCGGCCCCGCACCGGCAGGGCGAGTCCCGGGGCGACCGTCGAGGCCGTCACCGCCGCATCACAGCAGACCCGCCTCTCTGAGCAGGTTGATGGCGGTCGATCCGTCCCCCAACTGGCCGACGGTGATGGGGTAGGGCTGTAGCTGGCTGAAGGGGGTCTCCGGGGCTTTGGTGGTCACCCCTGAGGCGATCGGGTACTCGAAGCTGATGGACTTGGAGGGGTCCCCGATGATCTCCTGGCCCTGCCTGCTCACCAGATAGGCCAGGAACTTCTGGGCCGCCGCCTGGTGCCTCGAGGACTTGAGCACTGCCGCCCCCGAGACGTCCACGACATAGCCCGGATTCCGTGGCGCGAAGTAGGTGATCTCCGAGTGCATGTTGGCCGAACCGATCTCGGCCCTCATGCGGTACCAGTAGTACTGGTTCACGACCCCGAAGGCGACCTCTCCCCGATTGACCTCGTCGGCGATCGTCTCGTTGTCGGGATAGACATGGCCACGGGCATTGGCGTTGATGCCTTTGAGCCACGACAGGGCTTCGGCCTTCCCGTAGGCACGAACGACGGCGGTGACGATCGGCTGGAAGTCCGTCTCGCCGGCGGCGAAAGCCAGCTTTCCCCGGTAGCGGGGGTTGGCCAGCCCGAGCACGGTGGTGGGGAGTTGGCTCTCTGTGATCAGGCTGGGGTTGTAGATCAACACACTCACCCGTGCCGACACACCCACCCAGTCCCCTCGGGGGGAGTCGTACTGACTGGGGGTCTCGGCCAGGGTGGAGGCATCCACTTTGGCCAGGAGGCCCTTTCCCTGGAGGTACTCCAGAGCCGGGGAGTTCTCGGTCCAGATCACGTCGGCCGGAGAATGCGCGCCTTCGGTGACGATGTCGTCGGCCAGGATGTCCTCGTCGTCGTTGCGGACGTTCACCGTGATCCCCGTGGCCTTTTCGAAGCCGGCGATCACCGAGTCGGCCGTCTGCTCGTGCTGGCCGTTGTAGAGCGTGATGCTCGGCCCGGATCCCGAGGCGGCGCAGGCTGAGAGGGTGGCGGCCGCTCCCACCAGGGCGCACACAGCAGCAGCCGAGGTCCTGAGCCGGCCCCTCATGAGGTCACTCCGGGACAGATGGAGTCGAGCTTCTTGCCGGCCTGGTCGACGGCGCTCTGGGCGGCCCGGCTGCCGTTTGTATCGAAGAAGTCTTGGTACGCATCGGCCAGCTCATCGATGGCCGTGCGCAGGGGTCGGTCAGTCGTGCTGATCCCGTGCAACTGGACAGGCTGTGCCTCGGCGTAGCCCACGGGGTCCGCCGACGGGTCTGGGCCGTCGCTCAGGACGGCGCCCACCTGTTGGCAGGTGCTGCGTACCGACGAGCTCGAGGCCTGGGTCGATCCCGTGCACCCGGCGAGCGCCGTCGCCAGCAGACCGGCGCCGAGCAGGGGCGGTCCCATGCGGAGGAAGGAGATGCCCCGTGGCCGGCGAACCGTCTGGTGCCGACGCCGAGCCGTGGCACCGTCGCCCCTGGTGCCCGGCCAGTTCCACCGCATCCGGTCGTTCCTGCCCCTAGTGCTCACGGTCCCCTGCAGTTAGGTAACCCTATCCTAGGGTACAGACTTAGCCCCACCAAATCCGCGGGCCCGGCCAGGCCGAACAGCCACCCGGTCGGCCTGGCCGGGTGCTCGTCGGGACTGGAGCCCTGGTGTGCTGCGAGCCGCCGGTTGGCGCTGCCCACGCGCTCACGTCGAACTCGACGGTGGTGCACATGCGAAGCTCAGCGCTGACGAGCCCAGCCGCCAGCGCGGGGGGACGCGGGGGAACCGGCGGCGCCGCGTCCAATGAGTCGAAACGGCCTGAGTGGAGCGAGGCGACGGTCCGCTCGGTGCTTGCGCCTCGGGGGAGAACGTGCGCCCCGGGGGATTCGAACCCCCAACCTGCGGATTAAGAGTCCGTTGCTCTGCCATTGAGCTAGAGGCGCACGGGCAGTGTAGGCGAATGCGTCTCCCGCCTCGGGGGTCGACCACCGCCGCCGGCCTCAGGTTTCTATGCGGCGAAGCCTCCCCGGAGCCCGGTGCGGCTCGGGCGAGCTCGAGTGGCAGGCCCGGCTAGCCCCCGTTTGGAATCCTCGACAGGGGCTAGCCGGGACGCAGCTACGACTGGTTCTTGATCGTCACCGTGAATTGGCGGGTTGCGTGCTTGGTGGGATTACTCGAGTCGGTCACTTTGACCGTGAAGGTGTAGTGGCCGGCCGGCGCCGGGACGCCCTTCAGCACCCCCCCGCTCGTGAGCGTCAGCCCAGGAGGCTTTGTTCCCGAGACGATGGACCACTTGTAGGGCTTGGTCCCGCCGCTGGCGGAGAGGGTGTCGCTGTACATGACCCCTCGGGTACCGGATTTCAGTGACGTCGTGACCAGCTTCAGCGGCACCGGGGTGGCGACGAAGCACTCGTCGGCGCTCGTGTCCGAGCTCCCGATGTAGTTGGAGTCACCCGAGTACACCGCTGCAAAGCACCAGGTTCCCGGCGAGGTAGGCGTGAACGACGCCGAGGTGACCGTATCCGGGTTGGACGTGCCGCTCAGGGACATGGTGCTGCCGACCTGGTTCGCCTCCGAGGTGCACGAAGAGGAGTGGGGCCCGCACACGTAGAAGGTGACGGTTCCCGTCGGGAAGTTGCTCTGAGATCCCCTCAC